>CAJZFM010000144.1 GCA_915070235.1 uncultured Capnocytophaga sp.
TTTATAGAAAAAGAAAAGCACACAAAGTAAAAATATAGTAAGTTCAGTTCTCATAATTTACTTTTGTTTTGCCTGTCATTCTTCCCCTGCTGGCGCTCATCTAGCAGCTCGTGCCTTCCTCTTTAGTTCGCATGAAAGTTTCAATTATTTTTAGAAGTCTAAATCACCATTGATAAAAGAATCTATTCTGCGTTGTTCTCTATCACTTATTGGTAAAAAACGATCAATCAATATACTATCTATTTTCTCTTCCTTGTCCAGTATAAATATTTTGGCAAGATAGAGCCTTTCTTTCAAAATGAAATCATACTGATAATGACCACTATTTCCTTGATAAACAGATACCTCTAATCCATTTTTACCTACTACTCTATCTATCTTCATATCACTTACATCAATCGTATCTTTATCAACTATAAAGTGATAAGGAAAAAGATACAGAGAGTCTGCATAATATATGCTATTATTACCTTTTCCGTCCTTAATCAAAGCTATTTTACAACTATCTAAAGTAATACTATCATAATAGAACATTATAGACCCCTTTTCATTGACAATTGTTTTATTTTCCACTATAACATCACTACTGAAGAGGCTACGCTCTCTCATTTTATCCTCTGAATATGCGCTGTCAAAAGTTGCTATTACATACACAAAGAAAGCCAGCCCACATAAAACAAGTATCAAAAACTTATTTTTTATGGTAATACCTTTAGCTAAGAATACTGCTAAAAATATCGCGATAGATAGTATATAGTAAATCATTTGACAACATTTATTTTAGTCTCTTTCGGATGCTGTTGTAGGGGCAAATCGCCATTTGACCCCTAAACAAGTCTTTTTGGACAGTCTCTTTCTACCTTCCTCTTTAGCGCTCGTAGCACCCTTATTAAAGAACATTGAAACTTCCATGTTACCCAGCCTATTTTGTTTTATTCTTTTTACCCATTTCTGAGAAACTGCCTACTACATTTACTTCTTCAATCGCTTTAACAAAACATGCCGCATTGCATCAGAGAAAAGGGCGGTGGACAAATGTCCTGTGTCCCATATTTCCACTTCTATATTCCCATAAGCAGGAGCGTGCTCATGAAGTGGCAAAAACAAATCATAGCGAGCCATGACTGGAAACACATTCGGAGATTTATTTTCTTGCCATTGGGCTGAGAAATTTAAGTGATGCGTGATAATTTTGTTTCGCTCAAGTTCGTTTTCAGTAGTATTTTTCTTTGGGAAAATAAAAAACTTTTCGTGTGCTACCGTTCCTACTATCGGCACATAAAAATCAGCCGAATTATACATTGTCCGATGTCTGTTTGTTATCACAGCTCCCAAACTGAATCCCCCGATTTCGATAGTCTGTACTCCTCTTTGTCGTAAAGTGTGAATGAGCTCTTCGGTCAATCTCACACTGGTCGCCATCGTCGCCATAAAAGTTGATAAGGTCACCGTCCCTTGTTTCAAAGCCCCTTTTTGCTTGTGAAAAGGAGTCCTGACCACAATCAGGTTTATACCCAAATCACTTAACATCTCTTTTTTGAAAATCTTAGAGAAAATCCCGTAAAAAGGATATTCGGATGCTCCATGATGAAAAATAAGGGTATTGGAAGTGTCTGAATCCCATTTATATACTAAAAATGCAGGATCTAATATACCTGCTTTGGTAGAAGCTTTTACCTCGTATAATCCTTCCTTATCCCAATTAGGAATTTCTAAATTTATGGCCTCTAAGTGCTCTGCAAAATCAGCGGTCTCTACTCCATTAGGAAAATAAAGAGGTTCAGAATATGCTACTCGATCTACTAAAAAAGATAAATTAAGGGCAGGTATTTCTTTTTTAATCCTATTATCCGATGCTTGTACAAATGTTTTATCTATCCTGTCGTAAGATGGATTCCGAAACAGCCATAGAAGACCAATTGCTAAGCAAATAATAACTGATAGTAAAAATAAATATATCATCTTTTTGACTTTCATGTCTAACCTTTTTTAATTCCTGCTGGCACTTATCTTGTAGCTTGTGTCTTCTTTAGAGCTTGGAGCTAACGCTTGTAAGAGATGATTTACAAAGGATGTAGCAAAGATAACACATTATCCCCATTTCACAAAATTATTTTAATGCATAAATTCAGAAATCCCCAGCAATGAAAGAAAAAGCCTTACTTCCACAAACAACTCAAAACCCAAAACTAAAAACTAAAAACTTTTCCTTGATTTCACCCCCAAAATGTTGTATCTTTGCACTTTCCTTTGCCAGTAGTCAGTAATCAGTAGTCAGCCACTAACCACTGATAGCTAACACTGACAACTCAAAACTCAAAACTTAAAACTCAAAACTCAAAACTCTTAATGACTTTTAAAGAACGATTTAGCAAAATTATACATGGCAAATGGCTCTTCAAGTATAGAGTCGTGATCATGAACGAATCTTCCTTGGAGGAGGTCAAAACCTTTCGCCTGAACCGCCTCAATGTCTTTGTCTATAGCAGCCTATTTGCAATCCTGATGATTACCCTCACAACCTTGGTGATTATCTATTCCCCACTTAGGCAATATATCTTAGGCTTCTCCGAGGCTGACCAACGCAAACAAATCGTGGATCTGACCTTCCATGCCGACTCCCTACAACAGCGCATCACCAGCAATGACGCTTATTTCCTTTCGCTCCAAAAAGTTCTCACTGGGGATATAGAACCCGATAAGATCAATAAGGACTCTGTGCTTAATGCGGTACAACAAATCCCTGCAGAAGTGGATCTCCAAGCCAGCGAAGAGGAAATGAAACTCCGCTCAGAGGTGGCCAATGAGGAACGCTACAATGTCTTTGACGTAGCTACTGCCAATACCCGCAAGGCCTTCTTCCCACCTATTCAGGGCATGATCTCCGATGAGTTCAAGGCCGACAAACGCCATTATGGGATTGACCTTACCGCTGCCGAAGGCACCCCTGTCAAGGCCATAGGCGAGGGTACCGTGATTTTCTCAGAGTGGTCTGCACAGACAGGCTTCGTACTGATTATAGAACACCCACATAACTTCGTGTCGGTGTATAAGCACAACGCCTCTATCACTAAGAGACAAGGCGACAAGGTGCGTGCTGGAGAGGTCATCGCCCAAGTAGGGAATACAGGCGAACTCTCCACAGGTGTCCATCTGCACTTTGAACTATGGCATGAGGGCTACCCTGTAGATCCTCTTAACTATATGAATATCAAATAATCACAACACACCCTCCTATCATGAGTCTAAAGAGCTTTATCGCCCGTAAGTGGGCTGCCTATATACGCAAACAGATAGACCGCTGGGCTGCTGATCCTATCGCAACCCAAGAGAAAGTCTTCCGCTCTATTATCCAAAAAGCCAAACATACCACTTTCGGGCGTGATCACCACTTTGAGGAAATTCACTCCTACGAGGATTTCGTCCGCCAAGTGCCTATACGCGATTATGAGGCACTAGCCCCCTATATAGAACAGGTAAAAAAGGGCGAAGAAAATATCCTTT
This sequence comes from uncultured Capnocytophaga sp., assembly GCA_915070235.1. Classification (GTDB taxonomy): domain Bacteria; phylum Bacteroidota; class Bacteroidia; order Flavobacteriales; family Flavobacteriaceae; genus Capnocytophaga. The sequence continues at coordinate 3,505 of CAJZFM010000144.1, forward strand.
GGCCTGGCAAACCGCTTTATTTTGCCAAGACCTCTGGCACTACCAGTGGGGCTAAGTATATTCCCCTGACCAAGGACTCCATGCCGTATCATATAGAGGCGGCACGCAATGCTATTATGTGCTATATAGCCGAAACAGGCAAGGCCGATTTTGTCTCAGGCAAGATGATTTTCCTACAAGGGAGCCCTATCTTGGAAAAGAAGAATGGCATACGCCTAGGTAGGCTTTCGGGTATCTCTGCACACTATGTGCCTAAATACCTACAAACCAACCGTATGCCTTCATGGAAAACCAACTGTATAGAGGACTGGGAAACGAAGATTGATGCCATTGTGGAGGAAACCATCCATGAGAATATGACCCTCATCAGTGGGATCCCCCCTTGGGTACAGATGTATTTCGAGCGTCTCCAACAGAAATCCCAAAAGACAGTAGGAGAACTCTTCCCTAATTTTCAGTTGTTTATCTATGGGGGCGTCAATTACGAACCCTACCGCCAAAAATTCGAACACCTCATCGGTCGCAAGGTAGATAGTGTAGAGCTATACCCCGCCAGCGAAGGTTTCTTCGCTTATCAGGATACGCAAACGCAAAAGGGCATGTTGCTGCTGCTCAATGCGGGTATTTTTTACGAGTTTATCGAAGCAGATACTTTCTTTAGTGAAAACCCCAAACGTATCTCCCTCAAGGACGTACAGTTGGGCGTGAATTACGTGCTTATTGTCTCCACCAATGCAGGCTTATGGGGCTACAACATGGGCGATACGGTGATGTTCACCTCCCTATCCCCCTATCGCATCGTGGTAACAGGGCGTATCAAGCACTTTATATCAGCCTTTGGCGAACATGTCATCGCCAAAGAAGTAGAAGAAGCCCTCGCCGAGACCCTTACCCAACAAGGGGGCGAAGTGAGCGAATTTACCGTAGCGCCCCAAGTCAATCCCCCCGCAGGAGAACTCCCCTACCACGAGTGGCTGATTGAGTTCGAGCAAGCTCCCAAGGATATGGAGGCTTTCGCCAATACCCTTGACAAAGCCTTACAAGCGCAAAACAGCTATTACAAAGACCTGATAGAGGGCAAGGTTCTCCAGCGCCTACACATTACCCCTGTGGCCAAAGGCAGCTTCGCCCAATACATGAAATCCCAAGGCAAATTAGGAGGTCAAAACAAAACCCAACACCTGGCTAACGACCGCAGCATTGCAGACAAATTCAAAAATCTTGACTTATGAACACAACCATCTCACCAACCATAGAACCTCACTTCATTATAGACAAACAAGGGAATAAGACGTTTGCCATACTCCCTATAGACGATTATAACTGCTTGATAGAAGACTATAATCATCTAAAAAGTATCCTCAAAAGCTATGAAGATGAGGCGTATATCCCTAATGAGGAAACCATAAAAGCCATAGAACAAGGCTTAGAAGAGAAAAAGAATGGCCTTCTAAAAGGTTATACCGATATTCATCAAATGTTTGCAGACATCCTAAATGACGAAGAAGATGACGAGCAATGAGAATGAGGACAAATCATATACTATATTTCCCTCCACTACCTACAAAAAGGAACTAAAGAAATACAAGAAGAGCCCTGAAAGGATTAAAGCTATATTGGAAATTGTTTGTATCCTTTCTGAAAAAGGCTCTGAGGGTATTCCCCCACAGAAGAGACCTCATCCCTTAACAGGAAACTACAAAGGCTCCTTAGAGTGTCATATTGAACCTGATTTACTATTAATCTGGACACAAGATGATGAGAATAGAGAAATTGTCCTACAGAGAATAGGAAGCCATTCAGACCTATTTAATTGAAAACACTAGTCGTTTGTCACTTGTCACTATTGTCCCCCCGTTGGTGCGTTTCTTGCAGCTCGTGCCTATCATACTCCCAACAACCTACCAAGTAGCGCAATACAAGTGTCTGCCGCGCAGGTAGTAAATTAGGAATCATAGGGCACAAGCTACAAGCTTGCGCCTGCGGGGGGTATAAGAAGAATAAACGATCTTTTTATTAAAACAATTAAAATAAACTCTAATGAAGTTCAATATCAATAATAATTTAAAACATAATTTAATATTCTTAGCTGTTTTTATTCTATTGCTGCATATATTAGCTACTGACATAGTAATTTTCAGAGTTTATTGGGAAGAAAAATTATTTTTTTCTGAAGGATATTGGACTAAGCAGATATATTTTAATTTTGAAGATTATGATAAATATATAACAATAGATACACATGATATTTTTCTTCTTTGCTATGAAAGTTGGGATGGTATTTTATTGTTTGCTCTTTATTTTGCACTATTCATTTTTTATGTCATAGCACCTATTATTCAACTTCTTATAACTAAAAAGATAAGT
>CAJZFM010000145.1 GCA_915070235.1 uncultured Capnocytophaga sp.
GAGTTTTTCTATCTTCATCAGGCAAACGGCTAAAGCGGCCATACCACTGGCAGAAGAGGCGATCCCAGAGCTGTGAGGGAAGGAATTGCGAGTACGAACGATAAAGTAATAGTCCCTAAGAAAGGGAATATAATTACGGATACGTGTAAAGAAAGTTTCTATTTTAGGTAGAAAATTGTCCTTAGGTTCTTTGTCAAAAAAGAAATCAATTTGGAAACTTGTAGTAAAGTCGGTACGAGGGGCCATCTCCATGGTGGTTTCTGTATAAGAATTGGAGAGGGTGAAACTAATAGAAGGATTCATAGGGATCTGTTCTCCCTTTTTTCCCCAATATTTCACCAAGGCAATATTGCTTGGTGCGCGATGTTGCACTTTGGCAGCCTCTACCTTCTGAGTGTAGGGTTTAGGAATAAATTTGTCTACTAACATCCTTTGATAATAACTAACGACTAATGATTAGTGACTAATGATTAATAATTAATAAAGGTGCTTTTGGGTACCTTATAATGAGCGGCAAAGATACGAAGATTAATTGTTAATTATTAAGGGATAATTGTTAATGTTTGGAGAAGACGGAGAAAGTGAAAAATGAAAAGAGAAGAGTGAAAAGTGAGAAATCCTCTAAGGACGTTTTTCACTATTCACTATTCTCTCTTCACTATTTTTTCTTCATTTGTTTGGCTTACCAAATTTTGACTCTGTCCTGAGGTTTTCTATAGAGTTTGTCGCCTTCTTTGACATTGAAAGTCTGGTACCAAGCATCCACATTGGTCAGAGGGGCAAAGGCACGGAGGTAATCAGGGGCGTGAGGGTCGGTTTTAATCTGATTGGTAAGGTTCTGGTCGGTGGTAAGGGAGCGCCATACAGTAGCCCAAGCGATAAAGAAGCGTTCGTTTTGGGTAAATCCGCTAATTTTGGCTACATCACCATGGTCTTTGAGATACATCTGTAAGGCATCAAAGGCGATATTGGCACCGCCAAGGTCGGCAATGTTCTCTCCATTGGTGAAGATACCATTGACAAAGATTCCTTTTACGGGTTCATATTGGTCGTATTGTTTAGCCAATGCTTGGGTTGCTTTTTCAAAATTAGTACGATCAGCAGGGCTCCACCAGTCTTGTAGGTTTCCATCTGCATCAAATTGGGCACCGCTGTCATCAAAGCCATGGGTCATCTCGTGTCCTATGATACCTCCGATAGCGCCAAAATTCACAGCAGGGTCAGCTTCGGGGTTGAACATAGGAGCTTGCAGGATAGCAGCAGGGAAAACAATCTCGTTGTAGAGAGGGTTGTAGTAGGCATTGACAGTTTGTGGCGTCATGCCCCACTTGGTTTTATCCACAGGCTTGCCTACTTCGTCCAAACTCTTTTGGTAGTACCACTGGGAGAGGTGTTGTAGGTTCTCGGTAAGGGAGGCCTTGGGGTCAATGCTGAGTTTGGAATAGTCCTCCCACTTGTCGGGATAGCCTACTTTCACATTGAGTTTATCCAATTTGGCCAAGGCTTTTTGTTTGGTTTCCTCGCTCATCCAAGAGAGGTTTTGGATATGCTGGGCAAAACTCTTTCTTAGATAGCTGATAAGGGTAAGCATTTGATCCTTAGAGGCTTTAGGGAAGAATTTTTCCACATAGAGTTTGCCAAAAGCCTCACCTAAGGAGCCATCAATAAGAGAGAAGGCGCGCTTTTGGATAGAGCGTTGTTCCTGCTGGCCACGTAGGTATTTGTCATAGAACTCAAAAGAAAGGTTGTCCAATTCCTCATTGAGGTTAGAAATATTGCTTAGTACCAACATATATTTTAAGTAGTCCTTGAGCAGAGGTAAGTTGTTGGTATTGATAAACTTATCATAGTCTTTGTACAAGCGCAGTTCAGAGACAATGACCTTATTCTCACCCATACCAACGTTTTTGAGCAGTTGTGGTAGGTTGATATTCTTGACCATGGTGCCCAACTCTTCCACACTGAGAGGGTGGTAGCTTAGGTTAGGGTCTCGGCTTTCCTCAACGGTGAGCATGAGTTTGGCAAGGCTTTTTTCAAAGGCCACTTGTTTTTGAGCTTTCTCTTCGGGGTTTTGAGCTCCTATGGCCTTGAATACTTGGGCGACGAAAGCTTCATATCTCTGTAGGGCTTCGGTGTTGCTTTGGCTCTCTTTTTGGTAGTAGTCATTGCCCATACCGATAGAGAAATTGCTCAGATAGGCCACATTGGTATTGGAGTCTTTCATATCAGCATAGGCGCCCCATGCACAGATAGGGTTGTTGCCTAAGCGGGTTGCCTCTTCCAAGTATTTCTGGAGGTCGGCCAAGGACTTGATGTTGTCAATTTGGGCTAATTGTCCCTCAATAGGGCTAAGCCCCTGTTTGTTACGGGTATCCCAATCTATATACTGCTTGTAGAGGGTTTGGATTTTTTGGCCTTCGCTACTATCGGGGTATTGCTTGCTGACAAGGTCGTCTAAGATAGATAGGCAGTTGGTTTCGGTTATGTCGTCTAACATGTAGTAGGTACCCCAAGAGGTTTTGTCGGCAGGGATTTTAGCGGTTTTCATCCAGCTACCATTGACATAATTGTAGAAGTCATCTTGCGGACGTACAGAAGTGTCCATAGCGGAGATGTCAAGGCCTTTTTCTTCGGTTTTGGATAGGGTTTCCTTAGGAGGGTTACCGCAGGCTACCAAAAGAGAAAGAGAAGCCCAAAGAGTGGCTTTTGAGAAGGTATTTTTTTTCATTTTTTATTGAATTTCAAATGTATTTCTATAGTAAAATGTAATATGTAAAGCGTAATTAGTGTAACAGGTGACATAACAGTTAAGACGCAATAAATTGCGTCTCTACATGGGTGCTGGCCAAGATACCCCTCATTAGCATAGTCTTTACAGACGTGTATTAAAAAGATTAATATTACCGCAAATATACGAATTTTAATTGAGAATATTCTGTTGGAAAGGAAAAAAAACGTACATTTGCCAATATTTTAGAAGATAAGAAATAGATGCGATTACATAGGAATTTGGTGGATGCCGTAGTAGAAGGTTTCCTACAGATTAATAACGATGGTCTCTATGCGGATAAGGTGATAGAGCGTTTGCTTAAGCGTGATAAGCGCTGGGGAAGTAAGGATAGAGCTTTTATAGCAGAGACACTCTATGAACTGATTCGCTATAAACGCCTTTATACAGAGATAGCGCAGGAGAAAGCGCCCTTTACGGTGCAGAGTACCCGACGGGTGTTTGCTGTATGGGCAGTGCTCAGGGGGATTACACTTCCTGAGTGGTACTTTGAGGGGACGCCAGAGCGCCGTATCAAGGGGCGTTTTGATGCGCTCTCCAAGGAGCGTGCAGTGCGAGAGTCGGTGCCTGATTGGCTTGATGCCCTTGGTGTAAAGGAGCTGGGCGAGGAGTTATGGACGCGTGAGCTGCATGCACTGAATCAGCAGGCGCAGGTGGTGCTAAGGGTCAATACACTCAAGACAGACAAGGCAGCCCTTCAGGCGCAGCTAAGCAAAGAGGGTTATGAGACAGCACTCCTTGAGGGACTGCCCGATGCGCTGCAACTGAAGAAGCGGGCGAATGTCTTTCTATCAGAGGCTTTCAAGCAGGGGCTTTTTGAGTTACAAGATGCCGCTTCGCAAAGAGTAGCCCCTTTGCTCTTAGGAGATTGGACACCTGCACAGGGTAGCCTGAAGGTAGCTGACTGCTGTGCTGGGGCGGGAGGGAAGACCCTACATTTGGCCTCGCTAATGGGGGGTAAAGGCAAGATTGTGGCCATGGACATCTACCCGCAGAAGCTCGATGAACTCTCCCGTAGGGCCAAACGCAATGGAGCTTTTAATATAGAGACACGGCTGATAGAGGGCAAGTACCTCAAGCGACAAAGAGGTAGTTTTGACAAAGTGCTGATAGATGCTCCTTGTTCAGGCTTAGGTGTGTTGCGACGTAACCCTGATACAAAATGGAAACTTACCCCTGAGTTCTTAGACCAAATACGTTCTACTCAAGCCCAAATCCTTGAGCAATACAGTCAGTTGGTTAAGGACGGAGGGCAACTTGTCTATGCCACTTGTTCGGTGTTGCCCAGTGAAAACCAACAGCAAGTACAACATTTCTTGCAAAGTGCCGCAGGACAGCGCTTTACCCTTGTGGAAGAACATCAGATCTGGGCAACAGAGGGGTATGATGGGTTCTATATGGCGCTTATTAGTGACAAGTGACAAGTGACGAGTGACGAGTGACAAGTGATTACTAATTAATTGTTAATTATCAATTTATTGGCTACTAACTGCTAATCACTGACCACTAATTGCTAACTAATAACTATTTGATTATGGAATTTTTGAATAAATATTTTGTAGAAGTCTGTTTGAAAGATTATGCTACGTTCAAGGGGCGTGTGGGGCGAAAGCCTTATTGGCTCTTTGTAGGGGTGCTCTTTGTGCTACTTACAGTGCTATTACTATTGGAAGAGTTTGTGTTTCTATCTGATACAGAAGTAGGAGAGATTTTTGGCTTCTTAGCAGGTGTTTCTGCTGCCATAGTACTCTTACCCCTTATAGCGATTTCAGTGCGTAGGTTGCACGATGTAGGCAAAAGCGGCTGGTGGCTATTGGTGCCTATCTATAACATAATATTGCTCTTAGGAGAGAGCAGAGGAGAAGCGTAAAGAATGAAGATTGCTTATCATCCCATCTATACCCATCCGGTGCCTGAGAATCATCGTTTTCCGATGGAGAAATATGCCCTCTTGCACGAACAATTGTTGTGGGAGGGAATCGCTACAGAGGCGGATTTCTTCGCTCCTGAAAAGGCGGCACTCTCATCACTGTACTTGGCGCATACACCCGCCTATGTGCAGGATTTTGTAGGGCAGACTCTTGAGGAGCGCACGCGTATCCGAATCGGGTTTGTTCAGAGTCAGCAGCTGATAGATCGCGAGCTGACCTTAGTACAAGGTACTATAGACGGGGCGCTTTATGCGCTGAAGGGGCAGGTAGCCTTTAACATAGCAGGAGGCACGCACCATGCGTATTCCGATAGGGGAGAGGGCTTTTGTATGCTCAATGACCAAGCTGTAGCGGCTGCCTATCTATTGGATAAGGGAAAGGCAGAGCGGGTACTCATTATAGACTTGGATGTACATCAGGGGAATGGTACGGCGGAGATATTTGCTCAAAAGCCAGCTGTATTTACCTTTTCTATGCATGCTCAGGGCAATTATCCCTTTGTGAAAGAGCATTCAGATATGGATATAGCCCTACCAGATGACATAGGAGATGACGCCTATATAACACAGTTGCAGGAGGTATTGCCTAAACTGTTTGAGAAGCATCAGCCTGATTTTGTATTTTACCAATCGGGGGTAGATGTGCTTGAGAGTGATAAATTTGGCAAGCTACGGCTATCCTTTGAGGGTTGTGCTCAGCGTGATCGGATCGTTTTTGAGGCTTGTGCCCAGCGGCAGATTCCTGTGCAATGTAGTATGGGAGGGGGCTATTCGCCAAGGCTTTCTACCATATTGGAGGCACATACGAATACTTTTAGGATAGCCGCGGAAGTCTTTGGGATATAAATAAAAAATTGTACCTTTGCCGAGAAAGCGAAGAGTGAAAAGTGAAGAATGAAAAGTGAAGAGTGAAAAGTGAAGAGTGAAAAGTGAAGAGTGAAAAGTGAAGAGTGAAGAGTGAAAAGTGAAGAGTGAAGAGTGAAAAGTGAAGAGTGAAAAGTGAAGAGTGAAAAACGCTGTTCACTCTTCACTTTTCATTAAATAAGGGGTGCTCCTATGGAGGCACCCCTTATTCGTATTAAATTATGAAGAAAATTGATTTTCAGGTGTTTGTGGTATTGTAAGATGC
>CAJZFM010000146.1 GCA_915070235.1 uncultured Capnocytophaga sp.
AAAAATTTTTGCTCCTTGCCTCTTTTTTAGTATTTTCCCCTTGTTTTTCACAGAATGACAGTGCTTTTCAAGATGGAGAATATCTAAAGTTTCGTGTACGTTATGGCGTTTTCAATGCAAGCTATGCCTCTCTCCTATTGAAAAACAAGGTATATGAGGGTAAAACAGTCTATCACGCTTTAGGGAAAGGAGAAACCACAGGATTAGCCAAATTATTTTTCAAGGTTGATGACACTTATGAAAGCTATTTTGACAAAAATACAGGGAAACCCTACTTCTTCAATCGTGATATCTATGAGGGAGGATATACCAAGAAGTTGAATTTCTTTTTTAATTTTGATACTAACAACCTACGTATCAAGAATCTGGAAAATAATGAAGAGAAGAATATACCTATACAACCTGATATAAAGGATGTCATTTCCACTCTATACTACTTGCGTAATAATCCTAAGATGAACTCCCTGAATAAGAATGATGAAGTAAGTATGGATATGATTTTTGATGATGATGAGGTATACCGATTCCGTCTCAAGTTCTTAGGAAGAGAGAAAATAGACACTCCATTAGGAGAGATTAACACACTTATTTTCAGACCATTAGTTCAAGATGGACGTGTATTTAAAGAACAAGAAAGTCTCACCTTATGGATTAGTGATGATAAAAATAAGATCCCTGTCAAGATAAAGGCTAGCCTTAGGGTAGGATCTTTAGTAGGTGAAATCATTAGCTTTAATGGTCTAAAGCACCCAACTACACTAAAAAAATAACTATGGAAAAAGATTTAAGTGATTTAAGACTTGTTTATTCCTTAGGAGCACTCTTGGAGAAAGACCTCAGAGAGAATCCTATGGAGCAATTCCAACAATGGTTTCTACAAGCACAACAATCAGACACAGTACAAGAGCCTAATGCTATGTCAGTAGCCACCATTGGGCTGGACGGCTTCCCAAAAACACGTGTGGTACTACTTAAGAAATTCACCGATGAGGGTTTTATCTTCTATACCAATTATAATAGTGAAAAAGGAAAAGCCATAGAAGCCCACCCGAATATCTGTCTGTCTTTCTTTTGGCCTGCATTGGAACGACAAATTATCATCAAAGGAACTGCGGAGAAGCTTGCAGAAAATCTCTCCGATGGTTATTTCCAATCACGTCCTCGTGGTAGCCAGTTGGGTTCTATAGTATCTGAGCAGAGCCAAGTGGTACCCTCAAGGGAGTACCTACAGGAGCAACTCTCTGCTTTGGAGCGAGAAATGGAGGGCAAACCCCTACAGCGCCCTGCTCACTGGGGAGGCTTTTTGGTACGTCCTATCTCCTTGGAGTTTTGGCAAGGTCGTCCTAATCGACTCCATGACCGTATTCGATATACACTACAGGCCGATTATGATTGGAAAATAGAGCGTCTGAGTCCTTAAAAAATACTAATTAAACCCAAATTTGGTAGAAAAACATTTTTTTTATTAACAATTACTCTTTTTTTCTTTTATGTATAATGAAAAATGTGTACTTTTGTGCCGAAAAAATCTATGACTTTATAATTTTGACATATGAAAAATTTAGATACTTATATAGAGGATTTGTTATTCAAGCATCAATGTGTGATCATCCCTGAGTTTGGAGCTTTCGTTTCCAATAGGAAAGCAGCTGAGTTGGCTGCTGACAAATCTTTCTCTCCCCCACAGAAAGAATTGACTTTCAATGCTCGTCTTACCTATAATGATGGGCTTTTAGCCAAACATATTTCTGAGGTAGAACGTTCCTCATATGAGGAGGCGCAAGAGTATATCAAGTCCGTAGTTACCTCTTGGAAGCAAGACCTTAGCTTAGGAAAGGAAATAAGACTTGCCAATATAGGAAAGTTCACTAAAGGGACTGATAACAATGTGATTTTCACTTCCCTATCAAAAGAAAACTACCTTACAGATTCTTTTGGTATGTCCAATGTGGCTGCTAAAGAAATCAATAAGAGTGAGACAGGGGTGGAAATTGCCAATCCTATATATGGTAATGACCAGAATAACAAGCCTGGATTGGTAGAAAATCCCAGTGTAACCCCTGAAGAGGCGGCAGCTGGGAAACCTAAACCCAAAATGCCACTCCCCATAAAATATGCAGCTGTGGCTATCGTAGGTCTTTCTGCTATTGGGTTTGCTATCTATTCTTTCCTCAATAACCAAGAAAACCCTGCCGTAGTGGAAGTACAAGCTGACCCTGCTAAGGTAGAGGAATTGGTCAATGAAGAAGTAGCCAAAGCTACCTATGTCCCTGATGTACAACTAACCGCTACTGCCATACAAGTTACCAAAGATCCTGCTTTGGTAAAAAAACGCAACGAAGAAAAGAAACGAGCTGAGAAAGAAGCTGCCCTTGCTGCCAAAGAGGCTGAAAAACAAGCCGCTCTTGCTGCTAAGGAAGCGGAAAAGGCTGCCAAGGAAGCTGAGAAAGCTGCTAAGGAAGCTGGAAAACAAAACACAGCCAGTACTTCAACCAATACTGGTAGTAGCAGTGGAAGTGCTGATACTAAAGCCTCAAGCGGAAACTTCTTCCTTATTGCAGGTGCCTTCAGCTCCGAAGCCAATGCCCGCAATCGTATCAAGCAACTTAAAAGAGATGGGTATAGTAGTGCCTCTATGGTAGGACAAAACGAAAAAGGTTATTACTTAGTTGCCTACAAAAGTTTTAGTTCTCGCTCACAAGCTGAAAGCTATATGCCTGAGATAAAGAACAAAGGATTAAGTACTTGGGTATATCCTCCCGCCAAATAATGATACTTGAACTATATAGAAAAAGCTATCCTCATCGGATAGCTTTTTTTATTTTACTTTGTTAATGTTATCGGTTATTTATCTTTGTTGTCAGGTCAGTGAAGAACTTACGGAACTGCTTGTCTGTCTCATTGAGGTTATCTACAGTCTTACAAGCATGAAGTACAGTGGCATGATCGCGCTTTCCTATAAGTTTTCCTATATTAGCCAAAGAGAGTTTGGTATATTTCTTAGCAAAGAACATAGCCAGCTGGCGTGCTTGTACCACATGACGTTTTCTGGTCTTAGATTGCAGTTCTTCTACTGTAAGCTGGAAATATTCTGAAACAATCTCTTGGATATACTCCACGGTAACTTCTTTCTTGATATTCTTTACAATCTTATCTACTGCCTTCTTAGCCAAATCAAGGGTGATTTCCTTTTTATTGAAAAGGGCTTCTGCTACTAAAGAGGTATTAACCCCTTCCAACTCACGTATATTAGTCTTTACATTTTGAGCGATATAATCCACTATCTCATCGGTCATCTCTACCCCATCGCGATAGAGAATTGCCTTGAGGATACGCCTGCGCATCTGGTAGTCAGGAGCTTGTAGTTCTGCTGATAGTCCCCACTTAAAGCGAGATAGTAGGCGCTGTTCCACATCTTGTATATCCACAGGTGCTTTGTCCGAGGTCAAAATAAGTTGCTTCCCATTCTGATGCAAGTGGTTGAATATTTGAAAGAAAACATCTTGTGTTCCTTGCTTGGAAGCGAAGAACTGTACGTTATCTATGATAAGTACATCTATCTGTTGGTAAAAATGAATAAAATCGGTACGGTTGTTATTTTTTGCAGCTACTGCATATTGTTTGGTAAAATCCTCAGCCTCAATATATAAAATTTTCTTTTTAGGATGCTTCTCTTGGATCTCATTGCCAATGGCATGAGCCAAGTGGGTTTTCCCAAGCCCTACTCCTCCGAATATAAACAGCGGATTGAAGGATGTACCTCCAGGTCTTTCAGTAATTGCCTTACCAGCTGAGCGAGCCAAGCGATTACTTTCTCCCTCAATAAAGGTATCAAAGTTCTTATTAGGATTCAGCTGAGAATCCACTTTTACCTCCTCTATCTCTACCAATCCTGGTACTATGTAAGGGTTATATGCCTGTTGTGGTTTTTGTTTGTAGCCCAATACTTCCATACTGGTCGCCTTACGGTTAGAGCTTGGAAGTTGTTCGGTCGCCTGCTCTGTCTTATTAGGATTGTTCTCCATCTTAATATTATAGATGAGCTTAGGACGAGACCCTAACTCCTTAGTCAAGGCGCTCCAAATCAGGTTGATATAATGATCCTCCAGCCATTCCATGAAGAACATGCTAGGCACCATAATCACCAAAGTATTATCATCTGTTAGCTCCACAGGCTCTATGGGCTTAAACCAAACATCAAACACATCGGAGGATATGTTATCCTTTATAAAGGATAAACAATTTTCCCAAATATTCCGTACATCGGTATTCATTAGTTATAAGAAATTTTATATATTTGCGTTCAAAAATGAGGGATGAAATTATTGGGCAAAAATGCAACTTTTTTTTGAATAAAAAAAATTTTTTTGCCTTTTTCCGAAAATTATTATTATCTGATTAATTATCAACCAATTAAAATAAAGAACATGAACAATTCATTTACTTTTCAGGTACGTACCCGCTATGGGGAAACTGACCAAATGGGAGTTATATATTACGGTATATACCCACAATACTTAGAAATAGCTCGTGTAGAGTGGCTTCGCAGCTTAGGTATCTCCTACAAAGAATTGGAAGAGAAAGGTATCATGCTACCTGTAGCCTCCCTACATATTGACTATAAGAAACCTGCTTTGTATGACGAACTCCTCTCTATTACTCTCACTCTAAAAGAGCCACCTACCTCCAAAATCACTTTTGAATATGAAATCTTCAATGAACAGCAACAACTCCTTTCCAAGGCCAATACGACTCTCGTCTTTGTGGATAAAAACACCTTCAAACCTATAAAATGTCCATCTTTTATCTTAGAGAGAATCAATTTTTAAGGTAAAAATCGTATCTTTGTCGCTCATTTCACATCAGAGATATTCTATTACTGTTCTACTTGAGCATAATCTTTTGGTTCTCTTTTCTTTAGAAAGAAAAACTCCTTGATAGAAGTCGCTCCTATAACGATAGGACAAAGATACAAAAAATATTTGAACACATCACAAGAAAAAACATTATTTTATGAAAGAGGAAATTCAGATGGATATGGTGAAAATCGCTCAAAAGTTACTCACCAATCCTGCTTTTTTAGACAATTCTGAACTCTTAGTCAAAGAATTACAAAAACTCTACGAAAGAGCTTTGGTTTTTAATTTCTTAGAGAAGAATCACCCTGAAGCACTTAAGAAAAACACCTATACTCCTCCCTCCACTCCCCCTCCTTCTACTATAAAAGAGGAAAAGATAGCCCCCAAGCAAGCCCAAGTGAATACACCTACCAATACATGGGATGATATTCGCTCTCAAGCTCCTGAAAAAGAGATTATCTTTGAAGAGAAAACCTCCTCTCCTAAAGCACAGAGTGAGGCTCCTAAAACTCTCAATGACCGTATAGCTTCCCAACAATTACAGATTGGGCTGAATGACCGTATTGCCTTTGTTACCCATCTTTTCAACGGAGATATAGAGGCCTATAACAGGGCTATAGCCATGATTAATAACCTACATACCCCTGACGAATGTTGGGCTTTTATTCTTCAGAAGGTGAAACCTTCTTTCAATAATTGGCAAGGAAAGGAAGAATACGAGGATCGGTTCTTTTATATTGTTTCTAAACGTTTTGGATAATGGGAAAACTTTACTTAATTCCTACCCCTATTGGTAACTTGCAAGATATCACCCTTAGAGCCTTGCAAGTACTTGAGCAGGTTGATCTCATCTTAGCAGAAGATACCCGTACCAGTGGCAAGCTCCTCCAGCACTTTCATATCAGTACTCCCATGCTTGCACACCATAAGTTCAACGAACACCAAGCCCTTGAGGGAATCCT
>CAJZFM010000147.1 GCA_915070235.1 uncultured Capnocytophaga sp.
TATAAAACCCGCCTATATCATTCTAAAACCCTCACTTATAGGAGGCTACAAGGGCAGTGAAGAATGGATTACCTTAGCTCAGGAGCAAGGTGTGGGCTGGTGGATTACCTCTGCCCTTGAGGGGAATGTAGGCCTTTCAGCCATAGCCCAATGGACTTATACGCTGGGAAATCCTATGCCACAAGGTCTAGGCACTGGCAGTCTCTATACAAATAATTTTCCTAGCTCCTTGGAGGTAAAAAATGGAGGTTTATGGTGGATAAAATAAAAAAAATGTAATATATTTGCACCAAAATACAAAAGATGGAACAGGTTTATATTTTTACCCTCTCAGCGCTCTTTCTCTTAGCCACTTTTGACCTCGTGGTAGGAGTTAGTAACGATGCGGTAAACTTCCTCAACTCGGCCTTTAGCTCTAGAGCTGCACGCCTTCGTACCATTATGATCGTAGCGAGTATAGGTGTAGGAATAGGGGCTATCTTCTCCAATGGGATGATGGAAATTGCCAAAAAGGGGATCTTCAACCCTGAGATGTTTTACTTTGAGGAGCTGATGGTGATTTTCGCAGCTGTCATGCTGGCCGATATTGTTCTGTTGGACTTCTTCAACACGATGGGACTGCCCACTTCCACCACTATCTCTATCGTCTTTGAGCTTTTAGGAGCTTCGGTAGGGGTAGCTTTTGTCAAGGAACTCAAGGAAAAAGACCGCCTGCTACATGTGATAGACGGAATTAGGGCATATATCAATACCGACAAGGTCGGACAAGTAATCTTAGCTATCTTTGCCTCGGTATTCATTGCCTTTGTAGTAGGGTCTTTTGTACAATTTATCACCCGTATCATCTTTACTTTTAATTTTGAGCGCCGTATGCGCTACTTTAGCGGTATTGTAGGGGGGATTGCCCTCACCGCTTTGAGTTACTTTTTGGTTATCAAGGGCTTAAGTGGCCTTTCCTTTATGCACAAGGAGCAGTTGGACTGGATAGACCAACATACAGGCTTGCTCTTAGGGATTTTCTTTATTGTCTTTTTCCTCTTAGGACAGCTACTTTATTGGTGCAAGGTGAGTATATGGAGGGTGGTGATTCTATCAGGTACTTTTGCCTTAGCTATGGCCTTTGCAGGCAATGACTTGGTTAATTTTATCGGGGTACCTGTAGCAGCTTGGGATTCCTTTCAGCTATGGGAGGCAGCAGGAACTCCTGATCACTCCCTGACCATGGAAGAACTTAGAGAAAATGCACAAACCCCACAACTCTTCCTTATCATCGCAGGGACACTGATGATACTGACCATCTGGTTCTCCAAGAAAGCGCTCAATGTGATGCAAACTGAAATGAAGCTCTCCCAGCAGGGTGGTGGTAAGGAGCGATTCGAGGCCACA
Source organism: uncultured Capnocytophaga sp. (assembly GCA_915070235.1). Lineage (GTDB taxonomy): Bacteria > Bacteroidota > Bacteroidia > Flavobacteriales > Flavobacteriaceae > Capnocytophaga. The sequence goes on from CAJZFM010000147.1 coordinate 1,387, forward strand.
GAGCTCTCTCGTGGTATTGTGCGCTTTAGTGTATGGGTTACCTCAATGGTGGAAACTCTTATCCCTAAGCGTACCTTGGCATATATTGATAGTCGTTTCAAGAAACCTGAAGAAGATCCTAACGCCATAGATAAGCCCGCTTACGATGTAGTTCGTGCGGCAATCAATCTGGTGGTCTCCAGTAGCCTTATTGCAGTGGGTACCTCCCTGAAACTACCTCTCTCCACTACATATGTGTCTTTCATGGTAGCCATGGGTACCTCTCTTGCTGATAGGGCTTGGGGAAGGGAGTCGGCTGTATTCCGCGTGGCTGGGGTGTTCAATGTCATTGGCGGCTGGTTCATGACTGCTGCGGCAGCCTTTGTTATGGGGCTTATCACGGCGGTAATCCTCTTCTATGGGGAGATCTATGGGCTTATCACAATGATCTTCCTTGTGGGTTACTTAGTGGTACGCAATGCTATAGCCTACCGCCGCAAACAGCGCAAGGAAAAGGAAGCCCAGAAGAAACGCTTCAACAAGGAAGACCTTATCACCATCAGTGGTATTATGAAGCTCAGCTCACAGAATATAGCAAAGGCGGTACAGACGATAGATGAGCTCTATCGTGAGGTCATAGACAACCTTGCCGTAGAGAACCACAAGGGACTGAAAGGCTGCAAGAAACGCGCCAAAGCACTTACCTCCGACATAGAAGACCTTAAGAGTGATATTTACTACTTTATCCGCTCCATTGACGATAGTTCGGTAACCTCCAGTAAGTTCTATATCCTTATACTGGACTACCTACATAGTATGGCCAATTCTATCGGTTTTATTGCTGATACGAGTTATACCCATGTGGATAACAATCACAAGAAACTCAAATACAACCATATACGTAACCTCAAGAGAATTTCTGAGAAGATGCAACAACAGTTCCAGAAGATTCTTGAAATCCTCAACGTATCCATGTATTCGAACTCTACCACTCAGCTGATCAAGGATGTGAGTGCTATCAAAGATGAGATTTCCGAGCTAATAGAGAAGCAAATACGCGACATACGTACCACCGAATCCAGCCCTAAGAACACCAAACTCTATTTCAGTCTGCTCTTGGAAACCCGCGTACTAATCCGCTCTATCATCAATCTGATGACCCTCTTTAAGAACTTTAAAGACCAGTACAAGGAAATCTAAGATAATGATTAATGATTAATGATTAAGGCGTAATTTATCACCTCTTAGAAAGTTAGCAGATAGTATCTCAAGGGTACATGCTCTATAGCTCCTTGAAAGAATAGAACACTCTCTTTATAAAAAGAAAGACTCACAGTGTAGGCTGTGAGTCTTTCTCTTGTGATTAACCTTTATCAGCGTTAATCATTGATAATTAACCATTGACAATTAATTAGAATCCTAATTCTTTCTTTACATCATTGAAAAGGTCTTTACCATCAGCTACGATAACACCTGCACCAGTGGCTGAATCCAATACATATTGGTAACCTTGTGCTTTAGCTACCTTTTCTACAGCCTTTTTAGCTTTCTCCATGATAGGCTCTATGAGGGCTTGGCTTTTCTTTTGGTACTCCTCAGCGGCTGTCTGTTGTGCCTGACGGATGTTAGTCTGCATAGTCTCAAGGTTACGCTGTTCTTTTTCAAGTTCTGCTTGTTTTTCTTTGAGCTGTGCTTCAGTAAGGGCATTTACCTTTTGTTGGAAAACCTCCAATTTCTTCTGGTATTCCTTAATAGAGGCCTGAATGTCATTGGTGAAGGATTGTTCTACTTTTTGCAACTCTGCTTGTGCCTTTTTCATCTCAGGCATTTCTTTGAGGAGCTTTTGAGAATCAATATGCGCTATCTTTGCTTGCGCCATAGCCACAGTAGTACCACCCAAAATAAAGGCTGCTGTAATTACCCAATTTCTAATTTTTCTTATCATTTTTATATATTTAAAATAGTTCTTAGTTGTTAGTGATTAGTTGTTAGTGAACATATAAGTAGTACTTTTCTTTTTTCACTATTCACTTTTCATTTTTCACTTAATCATCTTGTTCTTTCATTTCTCACTTTTCGCGGTTCACGCTTGACCTCATTCTTTTCTTTCTGCTCTTCATTTTTCGCTTTTCGTTGTTGTTTTTCAGTTTTGAAATCTGTCCCAAGGCTCTCCTTCAGCAGGGTACTGATTTCCTTATTACGGTCTTCGGCATTGTCCTTGCGCTTGAGTAAGCGAAGCACCACTTTGGTGATGTCATTCTTCTCGGCAGCATAGATAGCCGCAGCATCTTCAGAGGTGAGTATATAGTCAAACTTACGAGTCTTGGCTATCTCCTGAGTGATGTTGAACACCTGATCCTGTATAGGTTGCACAAGGCGCCAGCGCTGAGTGATATAGTCCCCTGTTTCGGCACCAAAGCGTTTTTGCTTATATTCCTCAAGGTTTTGGGTGAGTACTTGTATTTCCTCCTCCTTATCCTTAATAGTTTCAGGGGTGAGCAGCGGTTTTTCTGCATCAAGCTTTTCCTGACGAGTCTTGATCTCTGCCTGCTTCTGTGCTATTTCCTGCTCCCATTGGGCTACTTTCTGTGCCAATTGCTCGCTGGCTACCTTGTATTCGTCCATATTCGCCAAGATATAATTCATATCCACATAGGCAATACGAGTTGCTTGCTGCGCCAAAAGTGGCTGCAGAAAGGAAAGGAAAAACAAGGATATAGAGAAAACTTTTATATTCATGATTTTGGATATATAAAATATCGTGCCAAAATTAGGAATTTTTTCCCGAATAAAGACGATTTAAGTATTATTTATGCTTTTTGTGACGTTTTTAAATCTTTTACTACTCATTATCAAGGACAATCCCAAGGAATATCCTCTACTGGGGACGCCATCTCAGGTCGGTATTCATAGTGCCACCACTCGGAATAGATAGATTTGAAATTGTATTTGTTCAAGACTTCTTTCAGTAATTTGCGGTTGTCCAAGACTTCCTTGGGGAGCTGGGTATAAGTATGGTGAGCACGGGGTGAAAAAGTATCAAAGGGAGTCCCCATATCCAGTTCCTTGCCTGTGGCTATATCCACCAAGGTCAGATCCACTGCCGCTCCCCTATTGTGCTTGGAGCCTTTGGCAGGGTTGGCCACATAGTGGGTACCTGGGAGGATCTTCCACATTTTTTTCTGTACCGAAAGCGGGCGATAGCAGTCAAATAGCTTGAGGGAGTAGCCACGCTTTACAAACTCTTTTTGAGCTGCTAACAAGGCTTTTGCTGTGGCTTCTCTAAGGTAACATTCTCCACAGTCATACACTGCCTGTTTTAAGAAATTGTCCGCCGTGGCATACTTTATATCCAAGATAAAATCGTTCGAGAGACTTTTTATATTGACAAATTTCCCCTTGAGCATCTTGCTTTGCGAGGAGTTCTCCCCTTGGGTTATTTGTGCACTTACTGATAGGCTTACCCAAAGGAGCACCCACAAGGAATATATACGAAAAATTCTTCTGCTTATTGTCTGCATATTAGTTTGGCATTCTAAGCCACTTGATAAGTTCTTTATAGGATGGTTTCTTTCCATAGGAGAGGATACCTATGCGATAGATACGGGCAGAGACCCATATAGCTAAGAAGAAAAAGCCATAGAGCAGCGCCAAGGAGAGAATAATCTCTCCCCATGACACCCCAAAAGGAATACGCATGAGCATCACCACAGGGGAGGTTAGTGGAATATAGGAAAAGATTACCGATACGACACCGTGAGGGTCTTCAATTACAGTAAAGAAGCCTATGTAAATAGCCAAAATCAGCGGAAGTAGTACAGGAAAGAGAAACTGTTGGGTATCGGTTTCACTATCCACAGCGGCTCCTATGGTTGCAAAAAAAGCACTATAGGTGAGGTACCCCCCTATGAAAAATAGGAAAAAGGATATCAATAGTTTAGCCAAAGGTAGGCTATTAATTTCATTTATAATATTGATCAAAAGATGTGGGTCAGCTGTAGGGGCGACCTGAGTTGCTGTAGGCGAAGAGAGAAAGGACAAGAGAGTTCCTGCAATCACCACCCAGATAACAAACTGGGTTAGTCCCACCAGTGAGGTGCCTATAATCTTGCCTAAGAGTAGGATACTTGGCCTTACTGAGGAGACAATCACCTCCATAATACGATTGACTTTTTCTTCTATGACGCTGCGCATGACCATATTGCCATAGATTATGATAAACATCATCAGTAGGTAACCCGCAGTACCCCCAAAAGCGAGCTTGAGCCAACCCAAGGTTTGGGAACTTTCGTCTCCAGAGAAATTGGCCAGCGCGATAGAGACCCGCTGCTGTGCCTCATCTATCTGGGAAGGGGTGATAGAGACTGCCTCTAAGTTATGACGGAAGAGCCCCTTCTCGAGCTTTCCTTGTAGGCTCTCTACAAAGGTAACACTGGGGGTTTCTTCACTAA
>CAJZFM010000148.1 GCA_915070235.1 uncultured Capnocytophaga sp.
TATTAATCAATTATAAATCTAATTATAACCTAAAAATGACTTGCGAAACTTAAATCTTTTATCTTTTACTTTATTCTGACGAGTTCTACGTCAAAGATTAAAGCAGCATTGGGAGGGATCACACCCCCTGCTCCTTGTGAGCCGTAGGCCAAATCTGAAGGAATCACAAGGCGTGCCTTATCTCCCTCACTAAGCAGAAGAATACCTTCGTCCCAACCTTCTATCACTTGGCCTACTCCTACGGTAAAGTTGAGCGGTTGGCCACGATAGAGAGAGGAGTCGAACACCTTGCCGTCCAAGAGCATTCCTGTGTAATGCACAGCTACCTGATCGCCCTTTTTAGCCTTTTTGCCATTTCCTTTTTCGGTAATCTTATAGAAAAGACCAGAAGGAGTTTTGTCAAAACCTTCCGTATGTTTGGCCAAAGCCTCTTGCTGTTTGCGCCTTTCAGCCTCTATGCGTTGTTGTTTTTCGGCGTTAAACTTCTCAAAGGCAGCAAGTGCATCCCACTCTTGAGCCTCTTTGCCTACTCGGATAATTTTTACTGACTCTATTTTGTCGTTTTGGCTGATGCTATCAACTACATTTTGTCCCTCTACTACATAACCGAATACTGTATGCTTGTTGTCCAAGTGAGGTGTAGCTCGGTGAGTAATAAAGAACTGACTTCCGTTGGTACCTGGCCCTGCATTGGCCATAGAGAGAATGCCTGCACGGTCATGCTTGAGATCGGGGTGAAACTCATCGTCAAAGCGGTAACCAGGGGTGCCTGTACCTGTTCCTAAGGGGCAGCCCCCTTGTATCATAAAGTCGGCAATGACACGGTGGAACTTCAGTCCATCGTAGAAAGGTACGCCCATTGCCTTGGCGTTGTTCTTCATCTTCCCTTCTGCTAAGGCTACAAAATTGGCCACTGTAGCAGGGGTTTTCTCATAAGTTAGGCGAAGGAGTATATCTCCCTTAGCCGTATGGATTTGTGCATAAATCCCGTTCTCTAATTTGTTTATATCCATAAGACAAATATTTTAAAAAATAGCTTTGTAAATAGTGGTAAGCCCCATGAAGATAATCAGGGCACCTATGATAAAGAAAATCTTCCTTGTGTGGAGCTTAGAGGTAACTAAGGCCGAAATAGGTGCTGTGAGCACTCCTCCTATAATGAGCCCCATGGCAATACGCCAGTTAATTGCCTCTGGTACAGTGATAAAGATAAGGGTACTGACCACGGTAATAGCAAAATTGGTAAAGGTAGAAACCCCTATCACATAGCGAGGGGTATGCCCATTCTTGATAAAAGCACTGGTAACCAGCGGGCCCCAACCCCCACCAGTGAAGGCATCCACAAAACCTGCAAATAGTCCTAAAGGCACTGTCTTAACCTCCTTATTTACTACCTTTCCTCTAAAACCATTATAGAGGATCTTCACCCCTAAAATAATGGTATAAATAGCAATAAATGGCTTGGTGAATTTAGCCCAGCGGCTACCTTCATCACCGAGGTATAGCAGCAATAAGGCACCCAATATAGTCCCTATGATAGCAGGTACTAAGAGCCTTTTGATCAGCTCCTTATCCATATTCTTGAGCTTGAAATGGCTGATACTTCCAGCCGCTGAGGTAATAGTCTCCGAAGCATGAATACTCCCACTAATAGCACGTGGATCCACATTCATCATCAACAAGACAGTTGCACAGATTACCCCATAGCCCATACCCATGGAACCAGCCACAATCTCCGCTCCACAGCCTGCCAATATCATCCAGTAAAACAAATAGTTATCTTGAGCTAAATAGTTTCTCAAAGGGACAAAGGTCTCGGCTGTATATATAGTATAAAGGGTAATGGTCAATAAAAGGAAAAAGGTTAAAAACAAAAATAAGCGATTCCGTTTCTGTCGCTTAAGCGAATAGGGCTGTGCCACAACGGTTTCGTTAGTTTCATTTTTATTAAATTCTTTCATGTATGATACAATTATAGGTCACTGAAACAAAGGGCAAAGGTATGACTTTTTTTTATAACCATAAAGCAATAACAATTATTTTTCAGCAAACACATTCCTATATCAAAAAAAATACGTACTTTTGACCTTAATTATAAGACTTAGACTTTGAACCAAAGAACCCTTGTTTTAGACGTAAATCCGCAGGCTTTCTTCGGAGAGCAGAATAGTACGATTGAACTACTAAAAACTTATTTCCCGAAAATAAAAATCGTTGCTCGTGGCAATGAGATACATATTTTCGGCGAAGAAGCATTGCTTGACGAGTTTGAAAAACGATTGGGACAACTCATTCTGCACTTTGAGAAATACAATCACTTAGACAAAAATACTATAGAGCGTATTCTCTTTTCGGATACGGGTTTGCTCCCTTCTACCTTATTAGATAAGGACTTTATTGTACATGGAGTAAAAGGGAAAATCATTCGTGCGCAGACACCCAACCAGCAGAAGTTATTGGAGCTTATCGGCAAGAATGATATGGTCTTTGCCATAGGCCCTGCGGGTACAGGTAAGACCTATACCAGTGTAGCGCTGGCTGTAAGAGCCCTGAAAGATAAGCAAGTAAAGCGCATTATCCTCACCCGTCCTGCGGTGGAGGCTGGAGAAAATCTCGGTTTTCTCCCTGGGGATCTCAAGGACAAGCTGGATCCCTATATGCAGCCCCTCTATGATGCACTGATGGATATGATCCCCTTTGATAAGCTCAATTCGTTTATTGAAAATGGTACCATACAAATCGCACCTTTGGCCTTTATGCGTGGGCGCACCTTGGACAATGCCTTTGTCATCCTAGACGAGGCTCAGAACACCACCTATGTACAGATGAAGATGTTTCTCACCCGTATGGGAAAAAATGCCAAGTTCATCATCACAGGAGACCCAGGGCAGATAGACCTTCCGAAAAAAACTGCCAGTGGCCTTTCGGAAGCCCTACGTATCATCAAAGGAATCAAGGGCATAGGTACGCTATGGCTTGATGACAAGGACGTGGTACGCCACCCCTTGGTCAAGGAGATTATCAATGCTTATACCCGCGCCGAGAAAGAGGAGGGAGAGGAAGATTAAAGTCGTTTTTGCTCAAAGAAGGCCTTGACTAATTGGCTACATTCGTCCTGCAACACCCCTTGAACAACCTCTGTACGTGGATGCAATAGCTCACCATGAAGGTGATAACCCCGCTTGGTATCCGAAGCCCCATAGACCACACGACCTATTTGGCTCCAATAGAGTGCCCCTGCACACATCACACACGGTTCAAGGGTTACATAGAGCGTACAATCCTTAAGGTACTTGCCTCCAAGGTATTCACTGGCTGAGGTAATGGCTTGTATTTCGGCATGGGCAGTAACATCGTGGAGTAGCTCAGTGAGGTTGTGCGCCTTGGCGATAATCTTTTCATTTATCGTGATAATAGCCCCTACGGGCACCTCGCCTGCTTCAAAGGCTTTTTCTGCCTCTTGCAGGGCTTTTCGCATAAAATATTCGTCTTTGTTAATTGTCATTTGTTAATGATTAATGATTAATGCCAATAATGATTAATAATTAATGACTTATGTTCATACTATTATACTTGAATTGACAATTAACAATTGATAATTAACAAATTAACAATTGATAATTAACAATTATACTTATGGCTGAACATAATGATTTTGGGAAGCAATCCGAAGAGGAAGCCGTACAATACCTAATAAATTTAGGCTATACAATCCTTGAGCGCAATTATTATTGGCAAAGTGCTGAGATTGACATCATTGCTCAATATCAGGATATGCTGGTCATCGTAGAGGTAAAATCCAGACGATCCGCCTATTATGGAGAGCCTTATTCCTTTGTCAATCCTCACAAGATACAACTCTTGGCCAAGGCTACTAACCACTATATCAAGACACATAATTTGGATTTGGAAGTGCGTTTTGACATCATTTCCATTGTAAAGAATGATGCCGAATACCACTTAGAACACATAGAAGATGCCTTCTTTCCTTTTTCATAAGTGAGTAAAAAAGGGTGCGTGAATGCACCCTTTTTTGTTATCTTTTATTAGCTTTCTCTAAGTATTTGTCCAAAGCCATTGTCATAGATGGTGTCTCAGGCAAAGGGGCTTGTATATCTATCTTAAGACCAGCCTCCTCAGCCGATTTCAAGGTAGAAGCTCCGAAGACTGCTATACGCGTAGTGCCTTGCTTAAAGTCGGAAAAGTTCTTAAACAAAGACTCTACCCCCGCAGGGCTAAAGAAAGCAATTACATCGTACTTCACATCTTTCAAATCGGAAATATCAGCATGAGCTGTCTTGAACAAAATACCCCGTTTCCAATTGAGTTTCAGATCTTCCAATGATTTCTCTATGGCAGGGCTAAGCGCCTCGGAAGTTGGGAAGAAGAATTTTTCTTCCTTGTGCTTTTTCAGAAAAGGGAGCAAATCGGCAAAATCTTTCTTTCCCACGTATATCTTTCTTTTCCTATAAGTTATATATTTTTGCAAATAAAAAGCAATTGCTTCCGAAAGGCAAAAATAACGCATAGTATCAGGCACTTTAAAACGCATCTCTTCAGCCACTCTAAAGAAATGATCTACAGCATTCTTGCTTGTGAGGATAATGGCTGTATGGTTTTGAAGTTCAATCTTCTGAGCTCTCAAATCTTTTCCTGTTACTCCCTGTACTTCTGTAAAAGGACGAAAGTCAATTTTTACTTTGTACTTTTCTATGATTTGGTGGTAAGGTGAATTTTCTGATTGCTCGGGTTGGGAAACCAAGATTGTTTTCACTTTCATAATTTTCTATTTATTCACTTACAGTCTTGCTCAATTGGTATTTTAGCTTAGGAGTTCCCCCTAATACATCTGCATTATCTTTGTAATAGTCGGTTACTTGTACTTTTGCATAAGTACCATCTGCTGTTTTAAGTACATATATGTAGTTAGTGGGTACATATACTTTAGGGGCTTTTGTAGGGTCTAATCCTATGATACCTGTTTTTGTACCAAATCCTCCTGACATATATTGAGAGAAAGAGGCATCTACTTTTGTAATGTTAGGGTAATTACCTTCGTTCATCTTTCCTTGAGCATCTTTAGCAAAACCTGCTTTAGGAGCTTCTGTTACTTTAGCAAAATCAGTTCCTTCTACTTTAACTACTTCTGCCTTTCCTTTTCCAGAGGTACCTCCATTGAGTTTTACATAATATCCCTTGAAAGCAATATCCCAAGAAAGATCGTCAGCGGGAGTTGCAGGAGTTACTTCTCCATTTTTTAGAGAGAAATATTTCCAATCGCCTTTAGCATCCAATTGTACTTCTTTTGCTTGACTGCCAGAGAAATCTAAAGCAACTTTCTCTGCTGGTTTAGCTGTTTCTTTTTCAGTTAAGAAATCATAGGTGAAGGTAATATATCCTGTTTCATTTTTATCATTGGTGTATCCAGTAAGTTGGATTTTCACATACTTGCCACCTTTGGCTGTTTTGAGCACATATACATATTTGGTAATCTCAAAATGAGGAGTGTTTTCTCCTTGTTTAGGAGGAGTATAGTTGTACCAACCTTTAGAATCTTGTTTGTTTACAGTACCAGAAATCACGGGGTTTTTTTCAAATTTAGTCACAGAAGGTTGTGTCTGTCCTGGACGAGGACGTCCGTATTCTGTAACTTCTTTATCTTTTTCATAACCCTCAGCAGGCGATTTTGTTACAGCAGCAAAATCCTTGCTATTGGTATTGACTACTTCAGCCTCTCCGATACCAGATACTCCTCCATTGGTACGAATATTGTAGCGATTAAAAGCAATATCCCAATTGTCAGTAGTTTTA
>CAJZFM010000149.1 GCA_915070235.1 uncultured Capnocytophaga sp.
ATTACTAATTTTCGGGAACTTTTACTTTATTATAGGAAAAAGTTTAAACAGCTTCATAGTTATCCTTTATTAACACTACTAATACTTTTGTAATTTTACAATCATTTCTAGTAGCATTTTATAATTTCATTTTTTACAATTTCTCTATTATTCTCTACATAGTCCAATAGTCCGTCAGGGAAAGGACATCTTTGCTCAAAAACATCAAATTGAATTTTTAGACAACGATATAAAGGTATTTTTCCTATATCTTGTAAATATAAGAATGCAATATCTCCTTTCCTCAATAGTTTCTCCTTTGAGCATATCCTTATGCCTAAATTCGTAGTATCTGAGATGCTTTTTTTAAGAAATATTAAATTCTTACTATTTTCTTTTATCTTTTGATAAAAATCATCTTTCTCGAATCTATTATTATATACTTCCCATTTTAAAATAATATCCTCAGAAAATATTATTTCTATTACTTTATCTTTAATGGGTATTTTTCTATCGCTTTTAGGAGTATCAGCCTCACAAAAAGGTAATAAAAAAGTCATTAGTAAAAAAAATATTTTATTCATACTCTAAAATGTTGTGGTATTTGATTTGCTACATCTCTACTTAATATAATTCTTTCTCCGTGGGTGGCTCCATTTCTATAAAAATTAAAGGTGGTACTTCAAAAAGTATGATACAACTTTAGATGTACCCATAATTGATATAAAAGAAAGCTAAAGCAAAGGCCTTTAGATGATTTATTAGTTTCTTAGAAAAACAACAAGTCTTGCGAAAAGCTCGTTTTATTCTATGTCTCAATTTACAGTTATTCCCCTCTATCCCAACAGTATATGCTTTTCCTATTAGATGATTATCCTCTTTAAAAGTAGTTTTAAAGCTTTTTCAATCATCAGTTGCTATACTATCATAAGTGATATTCAGTTCTTTAAGTTGCTTCCTTAGCTTTTTAGCTGTTCTTAAATCTCTTTTACCCCAAACATAAGTTATAATTTCCTGTGTTTCTCTGTCATAAGCATATATAAGCCACTGTTTGTTCTCTTTTTTCTGAACATAAGTCCAAAATTCATCAACTTCAATATGATCATAATGCTTCTTTTTAGGTGTTATAGAATAACTAGATTTAGCTAAAACAGTAAGCACTTTTCCTATGCTAACTTCCTCTATTTTAGAAATATCTCTAATTCCTACACCTCTAACAAGCATAAGGGTTATTTTACGATTAATGTTTGAATGACAACCTTTATAGGTAAGATTATGGTCTTCAATGAATTGACGACCACATCCTTCATTCTTGCAAAGATAATTTTGTTTTCCATTTGGTTTTTTGCCATTTTTCACTACCTTTGCACTCTGGCAATTGGGGCAATATAGTTCTATTCTTATTTTCACACAACAAAAATATAACTTTTTGCTCTAATTGTCAATTTTTTACTTCATCATACTTTTTGAATCACCTCCCTTTTTTCATGTTAGTTACTTAGGTTCTATGATAAATCCCTGCAAAGGTAAGAACTATTTTTCTATTTTCCACCTATAATCTCAACTATATCTTGGGTGGCGTGCGGACGGGCGAGCTTTCGGAAGTTCTCGGAAAGTTCTTTTCGCTTGTTCTCATCGGAGAGGAGGGCGGTGAAAAGAGGGGTAAAATGAGTGGTGATATCCGCTTCCTTAAGTAAGAGCGCTGCGTTCTGGTCGGCTATGGCTTGGGCATTCTTGGTTTGGTGGTCTTCGGCGACATTGGGGGAGGGGACGAAGATGACAGGCTTGCCCACAACCGATAGTTCGCTGACGGAGCTGGCGCCAGCACGGGAGATAATCACATCGGCGATGGAAAAGGCTGCTTTCATGTTCTCCACAAAGGGGAGGATACGTACCCTATCGCTTTCTAAGTGCTTGTACTCAGGGAAGTAGTAAGCACCACACTGCCAGAGGACTTGTACCTTTTTCTCCTTGAAGAGCGGTAGGTGCTGCTTGACCAATTCGTTAATCTTTCTTGCACCTAAACTCCCTCCGATGATAAGCAGTGTAAAGGCTTGAGAGTCAAGGGAAAAGACCTTGTAAGCCTCAGGGTCTTTATTAGTTATTCTCATTAAGTCCTCACGGATAGGGTTGCCTGTAAGAAAGAGTGGGGTGGAAGGGAAATAACGCTCCATGTGCTCATAGGCTACAAAGATGCCTTTGGCGCCTTTGGCTACCCACTTATTGGTAACACCTGCGTAAGAATTTTGTTCCTGAATAAAGTAAGGGATTCCCAATAGCTGTGCGGCCTTGAGTGTAGGGGCGGAGGCATAGCCACCGGTGCCAATGACCACATCGGGCTGGAAGCGCTTGATAACCTTGTAAGCCTTATAGAGGCTATAAATGACTCTGAAGGGGAAGGCAAGGGAGGCGAGGCTCAGCTTGCGCTGGAGGCCACGGATAGGTAGCCCTACAATGGGGAAGCCCGCCTTGGGGACGCGCTGCATCTCCATTTTGCCTTCGGCACCGACAAAGAGAAATTCAGCAGAAGGGAAACGCTTTTTGAGTTCGCCTGCAATAGCCAAAGCAGGGAAGATGTGGCCGCCTGTGCCACCACCAGAGAGGATAATACGCATAATTAATGACTAATGATTAATGATAGATAAATAAAAAACTACTTTTTCAAAGGGGAGAAAAAGTAGTTTTGAGAAAAAATTTTTTTAATGGTAGTGGTGCCTCCAGGAATCGAACCAGGGACACAAGGATTTTCAGTCCTTTGCTCTACCAACTGAGCTAAGGCACCATTGGTTGATTAATTCGGGTGCAAAGGTACAACTTTTTTTCTAATCTGCAATAGTTTGCTGGGAAATTTTTGAAAAAAAACACCTTCTTTTTTTATGTTATTGTTTTTCAAGAAATTAAAGGTGAAAATTTTTTACTAAACAAAATTTTAACGAGGAGAGTTTATTTTTTTCTTGTATAAGAGCTAAAAAAGTTAGATATTTGCAAGCTGTAACAGTAATGAACATATGAGGTTACCTATAGTCTTAGCTTTGTTTTTAGTCACTTTTGCTTATGGTCAGAAGGGGACTAATTCGCCATTTTCCTATTATGGATTGGGAGAGAAGCGTTTTGAAGGGAATACAGAAAATGCCCTAATGGGAGGGATGAATGCTTACGTGGATTCTACGCGGGTGGATGTACGTAATCCTGCTTCATTGGCCAAGCTCACCCGTACAACCTTTTCGCTGGCGACCTCCTATGATATAAGGAAGATGGAGACTCCAGCAAATAGTTATCAAGAACGTACTTTTCTGTTGGATTACTTGAATCTTTCTTTTCCTGTATATAAGAACTTAGGAGTATCGGTAGGGTTGCGTCCTTATACTTCGGTAGGTTATAGGCTGATGAGCCATGAGAGTATCAGTGGTAGGGAGCAATATTACTCCTACGAAGGAAGTGGTGGAGTGAATCAGGCCTATTTGGCAACTGGATATGAGGTGTTCAAAGGACTTAGACTTGGTGTTCTGGGAAGTTTTAACTTTGGGAAAACCCAGTGGCAAAACCTATATAGTTCTCCATCGTTCTTATACATCTTAAGAGAAGATAGTCAATCACTATACCGAGGAGTTAGCTATGCCTTAGGTGTGCAGTATGAGCGGGAATTGGACAAGAACCTATCGCTGAGTGTAGGGCTGAGCTATGTACCTGAAGCGCGCTTGCGTTCGACTAATAACTTGATACTCTATTCGCTTAGACCTGCCAGTGGGAATTTCCTTATTAAGGATAGCCGCAATATCACAGACCCGAACTTAGTAAAGACCAATCTTACACTTCCTTCCTCTTTGGATTTTTCAGCAGGGGTGGGCAATAATGATCAATGGTTTGCGGGAGCGAGTTTTGGCTATTCCAATATGAGTGCGTTCTCCAATCCGTTTGTAACCTCTTCCTTTGTTGGATATGAGAATGCATATCGTTTTTCGGTAGGAGGATTTTATTTACCACATAATACAGCTTATACAAAATACTGGAAACGAGTTACTTACCGAGCAGGTTTGTATTATGAACATACAGGTATCATAGTAAAAGAGAAGCCCATCAATGATTTTGGCATAACTTTTGGAGTAAGCCTACCTGTACAAGGACTCTCCAATGCAACTATAGGGGCTGCTTGGGGAAGAAAGGGAGATGGCAGCGTACTGAAAGAAAACTACTTGACCCTAAAAGTAGCCTTGACACTGAACGATAAGTGGTTCCAGAGAACTAAATACCATTAAGAAGTGAAGAGTGAAAAGTGAAGAGTGAAGAGTGAAAAGTGAAAAGTGAAAAGTGAAAAGTGAAAAGTGAAAAGTGAAAAACGGACGCCCTAACACCTAATACCTAAATAAGAAATTAACCCTTAAAAATAAAAAATGAAAAAGAAATTCTTATTACCAGTGCTTTTTGTAGCGGGTACTTTGAGTACATTTGCACAAAAAGAAGAGTGCCAGCTTAAGGCCTCTGTATATGTAGAAGCAGCAAAGCTTAAGAACTATAATGATGCTTATGAGCCATGGAAGTATGTATATGAACATTGTCCTGAGCTCTACCAATCTACTTTCCAATATGGAGAGCGTATCCTCTGGGATAAGATTGCCAAAGGGACAGACAAGCAGAAGTATGTGAAGGACTTACAGGAGCTTTATGACAAGTATTTCCAGTATTTCCCGCAGAAATTCTCACAGGCGGATAAGAATATGCGTCAAGCATTCCTTATGGCACAAGAAAACACAGGTACTAAGGAACAACTCTTTGCGCTCTTGGACGATACCTATAAGCTCAACAAAGAGGCTTTCAATGACGATACCCTTATCTATCAGTATTTTGCTTCAGCCTTGGATCTCTACAAGGGAGGAAAGAAGCAAGTACAAGATGTATTTGATGTCTATGACAATGTATCAGAAATCATAGAGCATGAGAATGACAAACTATCATTGCGTATCAACGAGCTATTGCCTAAGGAAGAGGCCAACACCCTTGATGACAAAGAAAAAGCACAGCTACAGGTAGCCCGTACTCGTGTGGGGAATCTAAAGAATATCACCGAGAGTGTGGATGCTGCATTGGGACAATTGGCTGATTGTGCGAACCTTATTCCGCTTTATCAAAAGACCTATGAAGCGAACAAAGACAATGCTGAGTGGCTTCGTAGAGCAGCGGCTAAGATGTCCGACAAGGAATGTACCTCTGACCCACTTTTTGCCAAGCTCGTAGAACGTCTTTACCAGCTCTCACCTTCGGCATCTTCCGCACTATACTTAGGAATCATGAAGGAAAAGCAGAAGAATACTACAGAGGCAGTGAAATACTTTAACCAAGCGGTGGAATTGGAAAAAGACAACTTAAAGAAATCCCTATATTTGGTAAAAATAGCCAGCAAATACTCAGGTAGTACAGCCGTAAATTATGCTCAAAAGGCTCTTTCTTACAATCCTTCCAATGCGACAGCCTATCAGATTATAGCACAAGCTTATGCAGGAGCTGCGAATGAGTGTGGTTCTACAGCCTTTGAGAAGCGTGCCGTATATTGGCTTGCTGCCTCCACTGCCAGAAAAGGAGGTTTGGACAAGTTGGCTGCACGTTATGAGGCACTTGCGCCATCAAGAGCAGATATATTTAACTCAGGATTGGCAGGAAAGACCATTACCTTCAAGTGCTGGGTAGGCCAATCGGTTAAGGTACCCCAATTGTAATGATAAGAA
>CAJZFM010000150.1 GCA_915070235.1 uncultured Capnocytophaga sp.
TTCTTCTTACTCAAACTCCGATGTAAAGTGCAACTTTAAGTTCGGATATTTTTGTTTTACCATCTCAATAGAGAAAGCTGAGTCGGCTAAGAAGACTAATTGATTCTGCTTATCGCGTGCTAAGAACTTCTGTTTTACGCGTAAGAAATCAAGATACTCAGCATCTTTGGGGTTTTCAGGCGTCTCTACCCAACAAGCTTTATAAATAGGGAAGTTTTCATAACTACACTTTGCCCCATACTCGTGTTCTAATCGATACTGAATCACCTCGTATTGGAGTGCTCCTACCGTCCCAATTACTTTGCGACCGTTGAAGTCTAACTTAAAGAGCTGTGCCACCCCTTCGTCCATTAGCTGGTCGATACCTTTTTCTAATTGTTTAGATTTCAGTGGGTCAGCATTGTTAATGTAGCGGAAATGCTCAGGAGAGAAGCTCGGTATCCCCTTAAAGTGCAACACTTCACCTTCGGTAAGTGTATCGCCTATCTTAAAGTTTCCCGTATCGTGCAATCCTACAATATCCCCCGCATACGAGATATCCACTATTTCTTTCTTTTCGGCAAAGAAAGCATTCGGACTGGAGAACTTAAGTTTCTTACCCAAGCGGGTATGCAAATAGGGCTTGTTGCGCTCGAAGCTACCCGAAACGATTTTCACAAAAGCCAAGCGGTCGCGGTGGTTAGGGTCCATATTGGCATGTATCTTAAAAACAAAGCCTGTAAAAGCCTTTTCATTGGGCTGCACCAAGCGCTCTTCGCTAGCCTTGGGTAGGGGAGATGGGGCAATCTCTACAAAACAGTCCAAGAGTTCCCTCACCCCGAAGTTGTTCAAGGCAGAGCCAAAGAAGACAGGTTGTTGAGCACCACTGAGATAGGCCTCGCGGTCAAAGGCAGGATATACTTCATAGACCAGCTCCAAGTCATTGCGAAGAGTAGCGGCTGACTGTTCGGAAATCAGCTGTTCTAATTCGGGGCTATTGATGTCGCTAAAGGAAATAGTTTCTTCTATATTCTTACGGCTGTCTCCTGAGAAAAGGTTGATGTTCTTCTCCCATATATTGTAGATACCCTTGAAGTCGTAGCCCATACCAATGGGAAAGCTCAAGGGGGTTACATGTAGTCCTAATTTTTGTTCTACTTCGTCCAATAGGTCAAAGGCATCTTTCCCTTCGCGGTCAAGCTTGTTGATAAAGACAATCATAGGGATATTGCGCATACGGCATACCTCCACGAGCTTTTCGGTTTGTTCCTCCACCCCTTTGGCTACATCGATCACTACAATGACACTATCTACTGCTGTAAGGGTACGGAAGGTATCTTCGGCAAAATCCTTGTGACCAGGTGTGTCCAAGATGTTGATTTTATGCTCCTTGTAATTGAAAGCCAAGACAGAGGTAGCCACCGAGATACCACGCTGGCGTTCTATCTCCATAAAGTCGGAGGTAGCTCCCTTTTTAATCTTGTTGGATTTCACAGCTCCAGCCTCCTGAATAGCCCCCCCGAAGAGGAGTAGCTTCTCGGTAAGGGTCGTTTTCCCCGCATCAGGGTGCGAGATAATGCCGAAAGTACGGCGCTTTTGTATTTCTGTTTCTAAAGACACTTTTTTAATTGTTAATTGTCAATTGTTAATTGTTAATTTTTTATTGCTCTTCACTTTTCATTTTTCACTTTTCATTTTTCACTTTTCATTTTTCACTTTTCATTTTTCACTCTTCACTTACCATTAATTTGATCATTTCTTGGTATTCTTTTGTGTTTCCTTGTGAGAGGACGAGCTTTCTAAGGCGTTCCCCGTTGTGACGAGTCAGACCACCATGAGCCTCAAACCAGTGATAGATCTCTTGGGCAAGGATTTCTGAATATTGGTAAGCATAATAGCCTGCGGCATAGCCACCGCCAAAGATATGGGAGAAGTACAAGGAGCGATAGCGCACGGGTACTTCCTTGGGAAAGCGTTCAGTAGCAGTGGCCTCAAAGGGAGCTACCGCTGTGATGTGGCGCTTGGCTGGGAGGGTATGCCACTGCATATCCAAATAGGCAGAGGCCAAAACTTCGCCAAATCTATAGCCATGATTGAAGTCTCTGGAGTTCTTGATCTTGGTTATAAGCTCCTGACTAATAACTTCTTGAGTGAGGTAATGGCGAGCATAATGGGGGAGTACTTGCTCATGTAGTGCCCAATACTCATTGAACTGAGAGGGAAACTCCACAAAGTCTCTCGCTACAGCTGTTCCTGCAAGGGTGGCATATTGCTGCTCTGCAAAGAAAGCATGTAGGGCATGGCCAAACTCATGAAAGAGCGTTTCTACCTCGCTATAGGTAAGCAGGCAAGGGAGCGCCTCGGTAGGTGGGGTATAGTTGCATACATTATAGATCACGGGCTTTTGGGCAAATAGCTTGGAGGGGGTAACTAGCTCACTCATCCAAGCCCCTCCACGCTTGCTCTCACGTGTGTAGAAGTCTCCATAGTAGAGACCTAAGGGGCGGCCGTCGGCTTCAAAAAGTTCATAGACCACCACATCGGGGTGATATACAGGCAGGTCGGTACGCCTTTTGAAAGTAATACCATAGAGGCAAGTAGCCGCGTGGAAAACACCTTTTTCCAAGACATTGAAGAGTTCAAAATAAGGCTTGAGTTCGTTCTCATCTAAATCATATTGGCTCTTGCGTAGCTTCTCACTATAGTAATCCCAGTTGTGGGGTGCTATATCCTCTCGCTGTGCGATTGTTTTGAGAGCCTCAAGATCTTGTTGTATCCTTTCCAAGGTAGGAGGAATCCATTTTTCAAAGAAGTCCCTCACTGTCTCAGGAGTCTTGGCCATACTTTTTTGCAAAGACCATTCGGCATAGTTTTGATAACCCAAAAGAGCCGCCTTCTGCTGTCGCAAAGCGATGATTTTTAGCACAATAGGTTCTGTAGCATGGACGCCTTTGGTAGCTCTGTGCCATGATTGCTCAAAGAGCAGGCGGCGGGTCTCTTCGTTATCCAATCGGGAGAGTAGTGGCTGCTGTGTGGTATTGGTCAAGGCAATCTTCCAACTACCATCAGGCTGCTTAAGAGCTTGTTTCTCCTCAGGGGAAAGGCCAGCAAGCGCCTCCTCTTGGGTGAGGATAAGGGCGGCTTCCTTCCTAGCTTGCAAGGTATGGTAATTAAAGTCGTTCTCCAAGGTAGCCAATTGGCTATTGAGCTGCTTAAGGGTTGCTTTTCCCTCTGCGGAAAGGTTAGCCCCACGAAGTAGGAAGAGGTCATAGTAGTGCTCTAAGAGCTTTAGTGATTCGGCGTCTAAGCCTAAGGTAGTTCGTCTCTTGTAGAGCGCTTGTACCCGCTCAAAGAGCTTGTCATTGAGATAGATACTATCCTCTTGGGCAGCCAATAGGGGTAGTATTTCCTTTTCTGTTTGCTGAAGTACCTCATTGGTATCAGCTCCCGCAAGGGCAAAAAAGAGGTTGCTTACCCTAAGTAGTGCTTCCCCGCTTTTCTCTAAAGCAAGGATCGTATTGGCAAAGTTGGCAAGGGAAGTATCCTCCACGATAGCTGTGATGGCTGCCTGCTGTTCAGAGATGGCCTCACGTAGGGCAGGGGCGAAGTCTTCACTTTTTATTTGTGAGAAATCAGGTGCCTCATAGGCAAGTGTACTTTTTTGTAATAACATATTCCGTTGTTGTAGGGGCAAATGGCAATTCGCCCTCATTGTTTTTATTGATAAATTGTCTCATTGTCTCATTGACACATTAGTAAAATAGTTGTATCTTTGCCCCCATATTTAGAAAAAATGAATACGGCTTTAGTTGAGACTTTTTCCGATAGCTTAGTGATTATCCCTACCTACAATGAGATAGAGAATATAGAGAGTATCATACGAGTAACCCTTTTGCAGGCACATCATTTTGATGTACTGATTGTAGATGATAACTCTCCTGATGGGACAGCCCTAAGAGTAAGGCAATTGCAACAAGAGTTCCCTGACAGACTGTTCCTTGCGGAGCGTGCTGAAAAGACGGGACTTGGTACGGCCTATATACATGGATTCCTTTGGGGACTTAACAGTGAAAAAAAGTACGACTATTTCTTTGAAATGGACGCCGATTTCTCTCATAATCCCTCCGATCTCATACGCCTATACAGAGCGTGTAAGGAGCAACATGCCGATATGGCCATTGGCTCTCGCTATGTGAAGGGGGTCAATGTAGTCAATTGGCCACTTAGGCGTGTATTGCTCTCCTATGGTGCTTCTTTCTATGTAAAACTCATCACGGGAATGAAAGTTCAAGACCCCACAGCAGGTTTTGTATGTTACAAGCGAAAAGTCTTAGAGAGTATTGACTTTGACAAGATAAAATTCGTAGGCTATGCCTTCCAAATAGAGATGAAATACAAAGCCTATGTAAAGAAATTCCGTCTTTCAGAGGTCTCTATTGTCTTCACCGACCGCGTACGAGGCAAATCCAAAATGAATGCCTCCATTATCCGCGAGGCTATCTTTGGGGTTATCGCCATGAGAATCAGACAGCTCTTTTCTTAATGATTAATGTTTAATGATCAATGATTAATCATTATTGGCATTAACCATTAATCATTATTGGTATTAATCATTAATCATTATTGGCATTAATCATTAATTTAGTATGCCTTAGCGAATAGCACTCTTCCCTTAGAAGGTTTGCCTGAATAGATGCAGGTGCCTGCTTCTTCCTTTTGGTCTAAGGGAATACAACGAATGGTTGCTTGGGTCTCTTCCTTGATTTTGGCTTCTGTTTCAGGGGTTCCGTCCCAGTGAGCAGAGATAAACCCGCCCTTGTTTTCTAAGACTTCGTTAAACTCCTCATAACTATTGACCTCGGTGATATGACTATCGCGATAAGCCAAAGCCTTTTGGTATATATTGGTTTGTATATCTTTTAGCAGCTGTTCTATATGAGTGATGATGTTGTCCCCTGATACGCTTTCTTTGGTAAGGGTATCGCGGCGAGCCACTTCATAAGTATTATTTTCCAAATCACGTTGCCCTACAGCCAAGCGTACAGGTACGCCCTTAAGCTCATATTCGTTAAACTTAAAACCAGGTTTTTGAGTGTCATCATCGTCAAATTTTACGGTGATATTGCGCTCCTTAAGTGCCTGCATAAGAGGGTTTATTCGCTCACGTATAGCTTGTAGTTGCTCTTCTCCTTTGTATATAGGTACAATTACCACTTGTATAGGAGCTAACAGAGGAGGTAATACCAGACCATTGTCATCACTATGGCTCATGATTAGCGCTCCCATAAGTCGGGTAGAAACCCCCCAAGAGCTTGCCCATACGTATTCGAGAGCGCCCTCTTTGGTGGTATATTTTACATCAAAGGCCTTGGCAAAGTTCTGCCCTAAGAAGTGAGAGGTGCCCGCCTGTAGGGCCTTGCCGTCCTGCATAAGGGCTTCTATACAATAAGTATCATCGGCACCAGCAAAGCGTTCTGTCTCGGTCTTTCTACCTCTTACCACAGGCACACCCATATATTGTTCTACGAAAGTAGCATACACCTCATTCATCTTCTGTGCTTCTTCTACGGCCTCCGCTTGGGTAGCATGGGCGGTATGTCCCTCTTGCCAAAGGAACTCAGCAGTACGCAGGAATAGGCGCGTACGCATCTCCCAGCGCACTACATTTGCCCATTGGTTGATAAGGATCGGTAGGTCGCGGTAGG
>CAJZFM010000151.1 GCA_915070235.1 uncultured Capnocytophaga sp.
TACTAAAATCAAAACTTACAGCAAACATAATTCTTCTTCATTAACTAATCTAAAAAGACATTCCCTTTCAAAGAAGACATCACCATCTTTGGTTTGTACAAACAAAACAATCCCTACATAAGGGTTATACTCTATTTCAATAATAGTGCCTTCTATCCAATCTATTTGATGAGTTACTTCTGGAGAAATTAGAACTGTATCTCCTTTTTTAAATATTGTCCTCATCTGTTTTTTATTTTGGTACAAATTTACGAATTATTCGCCCATGTTGAGCTATGGAATATTATTTTTTTGTAAAAAGAGGCTACCACATTGATAGCCTCTTTTTTATAGTTATTACCAACCTGGGTTTTGACTCCAGCGACCTTTTTCAAAATTGATGTCGGCAGCTGGAATAGGCCAGGTGAGTTTGTAATTGCCAGCAGGGATATTAAGCTGATAATACTCCTGAGCTGGAGAGGAGAAAATCGCCTCTACATTCTGCGGGGTACCTCTGACTACGCCTAAGCCCCAACGCTTGATGTCGTGTAAGCGGAAGCCCTCAAAGGCTAATTCGCGGTTGCGCTCATTCTGTATCTCTGTCAGTAGTGCCTGACCTGTAGCGGTAACAGAGGTAGCTCTTAAGATACGTGCTCTTCGGAGTGCATTGAGATATACCTTGGCATTAGCCTCATCACCATTGTGGTAAGCCGCTTCAGCTGCAATGAGGTATTGCTCGGCTATACGGAACAATTTCGGTTTGTGCATATAGGTAGGTAGTCCTGAAGAACTGGTTTTTAGGTTATTGTTATCTGGATATTTGGTAACCAAATAAATATTCCTATAGGCGGTACTTCCGTAATCTACAAAGAGTTTTTGGAGAAAAACTTTTTTCCTATAATCGGTATCTTGAAATAAATCCACGAAAGCCTGTGTAGGGATATAGCTCGGATTATAGAGGAAACGACGCTGACGACGGTCATAGTTATTAGCTCCTATATAGATATCATTAGCCTTAGGAAGCTCATCACTTCCGCCCAAGGTAAAGCTTGCAGGTGCTTTGGCAAAGAGCTGAGTGATGCTCTCTTTGTCATCATCTTCTTTCCAAATCGCCTCCAAAGCACTCTGTGTGGTAGCCAGTGGGTATTTTCCTCCATCTATAAGGGATTTTGCCGTAGTATAAGCCTCTTGCCATGCCCCTTGGTAGAGCAGCACACGTGCCTTGAGCGCTTTAGCAGCATCTGCGGTAAAAGTCGTAGCTCCTACTGTTCCTGCAGTTTCGGACAAAAGCTCTTCGGCACGAGCGATGTCCTCCAAGATAAACTCATAAGTCTCTTTCAGTGTACTGGGTGCGGGAAAGTTGGACACCTTGAACTCTCTTAGGATTGGCAATCCATAAGAGGAAGAGGCATCGTAAGCCCCACAGAAGTGTGTTACCAAATAAGTATAATAGTAGGCACGCCCTAAGTGGAGTTCGCCCAAGTTACGCTGAATTTGGGCGCGCTCAGTACGTTCTCTCTCTTGAGCTATGGGCACCTTAGGAATCCCATTGAGCGCTATATTAATATCCTGAATCGCTCTGTAATGAGCCATCCAAATGGCAGCGGTGGTACTATTGGAAGAAGTGAAGTCCGTCCAGCGGTGCAATTCGGGGAGGATTTCGTTGTTACGACGAACGGCATTGAGGAAATCGGCCTGTACATCGGAGCTATACATGGTATTTCCATAAGTATTATCACGCAATCCGTCATACATTCCATTGACCCAATACTGAGCGTCCTCCACACTGAGGAATGATTTCTGCTCACTCAGCTCATTGAAGGGCTCTTGCTCTAACTTGACACAGCTCTGCAAGGAGAGCGCCGCAAGGGTATATAGTGGTAATTTGTTAAGTATCTTTTTCATTGCTTTTTAAAATTTAAGTTCAACCCCGAAAGAAAACTGACGAGAAGGTGGATAACCTCCCAAGGATATAGGATTAGAGAACTCAGGGTCTGCTCCTTCGTAATTGGTAAGCGTAAAGATGTTACGTGCTGTACCATAGAGACGTACTCCGCCAAAGAAACCTATCTGCTCGATCACCTCCTTAGGTAGGTTGTAGCTCAAGGATATACTCTTTAGGCGTAAGAAATCGGCCTTCTGTATCAGGCGAGAATCTCCTGAATAGATAAAGGTAGCTTCGGTAATCTTAGGGTGACGGGTATTGTCTCCAGCATTTTTCCAATAATCGAAAGCCTTACGGCTGATGTTACCAGAGGCAAAGGAACCAGGGTTTTCGCTATAGCGCATATCATTATTCACTTTCCAGTTACCCACAGTGAAAGAGAAATTCATATCCAAGCTAAAGGCACGGTAAGTAACTGTCCAACCGAAACCACCATTGAGTGGGGCATGCATCTTCTTACCTGTGGTCTGTGCCAATTTGGGATTATAGGTAGTGGTTATCTGGTTATCATCGGTTTGGGTTTCCATTTTATCTTCACCAGGGAGGTACCACTGTGTAAGTCCTGTATTGGGATCTACCCCCTTGCGCAATACAGCGGTATATTCCAAGGCACGACCTACCTTAAAGCCCAAGTTACTATTGAGACTCACGAGGGATTCGCGTCCTTCGAAGATCTCGGTAATCTTCTGTTGGTTATAGTTCATATTGAAGTAAGGGCGTACGCTTAGGTTGTTACCCTCATCATAATACACACGAGAGGAGATACTTACATCAATCCCTTGGTTTTGCATTCCTCCAGCGTTTCCATAGAGTTGGGTACGTCCGCTGGTAGAATTGTTATCTCGGTAAGCCAATACATCGTAGGTACGACGGTGGTAGTACTCCACATTGAGTGAGGTATTATGTAGGATCACCGCATTGAGTCCCACGCTTGTTTTCTTTTGTTCTTCCCAACGAATATCAGGATTTCCTATGCGGCTAAGGGTATAACCTATCTGAGAATTGTATAGTTGAGAAGGGCTTACTACGTTGATATTGCTGTAGTTAAGTCCGCCCGCATTTCCAGAAATCCCTGTACTAAAGCGTAAGTTAAGGTCGGTAAGCCATTTTACATTTTCAAGGAAAGCCTCTTTTTTGAGTTTCCACATAGCCCCTACTGCCCAGAAGTTGGCATAGCGGTTGTTCTCTCCAAAGTTAGACGAACCATCACGACGACCAGAAAGGTCTAAGAAATAACGATTCAGGTAATCATATTCTAATCGTGCAAAATAGGAGTTGAAAGTGCTTACTGTCTTGCTATCACCTGTTGCCACTTCCTTAGTCCCATGAGAGAGCATAGAAAGCCCATCGGAAGGCTGTCCTGTGGTACGAGATTCCAAGGCCTTATAGATATTCTCAATAGACTCCTGTCCTAAAAGGGCGGTAAAGCTATGAGCATTGCCCAGCATAAACTTGTATTCTAAGGTATTGGTAAAGGTCTTTCTATACGACTTATCATAAGAGACCTGTGTGTAAGCCGTGTTCTCATAACCAAATTGGTAATCGGTGAAGGAACGCAAGTGCTTCTGTTGAGATTCTCCATCGCTGTATTGTACCCCTGCTTGGGTCTTGAATACCAACTTCTTGATAGGCTCAATTGTCAAATACCCTATAGGCATTACATCGGTTCCATAGGAAGCTGAAGGATTCTTTTCAGCCTCATACTCAGGGTGATAGAATCCTGTGGCTCGTCCTGTAAGTCCTCTGATAAAGTTCTTACGAGTACCATCGGGATTGGTAGGGCTATACAGAGGTAAGGCCAATACCCTTGCCCCTGAGGTGGTTGAGCGTCCGCCCTCTCTTTCGCTATAGCCTACAGAGAGAGATAGCCCTGCTTTGAGCCAACTGTTGATACGAGTATCCACATTGGTGTTGAGATTATAGCGGTGATAATCTACAGAAGGAGCGGTAGATCCTTCCTGCTTTAGGTAACCTGCAGAAAGGTAATAGGTAGTAGAGGCCGTTCCTCCAGAGACAGAGACATCGGTACGGGTAGTAGGTACGAAGTCACGGAAGAAGATTTTGTCCCAACGTGTATTATAAGGATTTTCGGCCAAGATTTTCTCAATAGCTGCTTGAGTCTGTGCTGGTGTATTCCCTGACACTCCAGCGGCAGAGCGGATAGCCGCAGGGTCACGCTGTGCCCAGAAATCCAAGTATTCACGAGGGGTCATCATATCATCGAAGAAGCGGCGGCTGGCACTGGTTATGGCATTGAACCCCACTTGGTGGCTTACACTGATGTAGGTTTGCTCATTGTATTTACCACGCTTGGTAGTGATGAGAATCACCCCATTGGCAGCACGAGACCCATAGATAGAGGTAGAAGCTGCATCCTTGAGTACGGTAACACTCTCTATATCATTGGGGTTGAGATCCGTCATAATCCCTGAACTTACCTGCATTCCATCTACTATATAGAGCGGTGTCTGGTTAGATACACTTCCCTTAAGCGCCGACTGGAAGTTGTTAAACCCATGAATCAGTACGCTGGAAGCATCACCTGGTCGCCCTGAGCCTGTGGTAACCACCATACCCGCTACACGCCCTGCGAGTGCATCCATGGCATTGGCATCGGGGGTACGAGCGATTTCCTGCCCTTGTACTGTTGCCACTGAGGCCACTGTCTTGCTCCCTACCTTAGGCGCTCCATAGCCAGTGAAGACAAGGCCTGTGTCTATTTCTTGTACATCGTCCTGAAGCACCACATTGATCACCGTATTCTTTTTGGTCACGGGTTTCTCTACAGGCTTCATCCCCAAGAAAGAGTAGTAGAGCACATCGCCCACATTGGCCTCAATCGTATAAGCTCCCTTATCGTTGGTTGTAGCCCCACGGCTGGTACCTTTGATAAGGATATAAGTACCCAAGACAGGTTCGCCTTGGGCATCCTTTACCGTCCCTGTAACGGTAACTTTTTGCGCTAAAGCCGCTTGCACAGCTATGATAAACAACGCAAATACATAGAAAAACTTTAATCTCATTTCTGTAGTTTTGAGGTGGCAAATTTCCTAAAATAAAATGAAATTTCCAAATTTTTTTTGGGGTTTCATCCATTTGCCTATGTGTTAATTTGCCTATGAGGGCATAAAACAACCCCTCTTATAAGATGTCATAAAATTGTTTCTCTACTACGCTGCCAAAGGCGACTCTTAAATAGCTTCATGTTTTCACTCTTCTCTTTTCATTTTTCATTTTTCACTCTTCACTTACAAAGAGGTGGCGGTCGTGAGCTTATCAGCAGCTTTCTGTAGTCATTATGGTACCTATCTGCTGCATAGTGCCGTATCATAGGCGACCCAATCAAGGGGGTGTCCTTGTACAGGTGAGCTGTGATATAGGGGCACGGGTGACAAACCTTACGAGGCTTGGTCGCTTGGTTGCAGCTGCTATTAGCGTCCTTGATACAAGAGCGCTGACGACAAACCTTACGGGGTTTGGTCGTATGATAGGAAGGTTTTATAATTGTATGGTTTAGCTCCTGCTGAAATGGCTTCCCCTTTTTCTTCCAAGGAGAGGGGGCTACTAAAAAAGCTGGGGTATCTATTGGGGATTGAGGGGATTGAGGGGATTGAGGGGATTGAGGTTGAGCAGCTGCTGAACGATCTCCACGCTTCTGAAGCCAACCTTCTAAGCGCATAATCAGACGAATAGCCGCGATGCTTTGGCTAATGGTAGCCACTATGGTCTTCCCATTGCTCTCTATCGGCTCACG
>CAJZFM010000152.1 GCA_915070235.1 uncultured Capnocytophaga sp.
AAAATATATTAACCCATAACTAAGAGATTTTTTAGCAAAAAACCATATAAAAAGGGAGTGTAGAAAAAAATTGCGAAAATAATTTGGTTACTACTAAAAAAAATCTTATTTTTGCCGAGTTTTTTAACAACTATTACACCAATGATAAAAATTACACTGCCTGACGGTTCTGTCAAGGAATATAAGAAGGGAACAACCCCAGCTGAAGTAGCTCAAAGTATTAGCGAAGGCTTGGCGCGTAATGTAATATCGGCCAGCTTCAATGGTAAAACAATTGAGACAGCCACGCCCCTTACCACGGACGGTAGTTTAGTGTTATATACTTGGGACAGTCCCGAAGGAAAGAAGGCCTTCTGGCACTCTTCCGCCCATATCTTAGCCCAAGCTTTGGAGGAACTTTACCCCAATATCAAGCTTACCATAGGGCCTGCTATTGCTAATGGTTTTTATTATGATGTGGATTTCAATGGAAATACAATAACAGACAAAGATTTCCCTACCATAGAGGCCAAGATGCTCGAAATAGCTCGTGGCAAGCATGAGTTCAAGATGCGCCCTGTGAGCAAGGCCGAAGCACTCTCTTACTATGAGGGAAAGAACGAATACAAAACAGAACTTATTGAAGCCTTAGAAGATGGCACTATCACCTTCTGTGATCATAGTACCTTCACCGACCTATGTAGGGGAGGACACTTGCCCAATACAGGCTTTGTAAAAGCGGTAAAAATCCTCAGCGTTGCAGGGGCTTACTGGCGTGGTAATGAGAACAATCCACAGCTGACCCGTGTGTATGGGATCTCCTTCCCTAAGCAAAAGGATCTGACCGAATACCTCACTCTTTTGGAAGAGGCCAAAAAGCGCGACCACCGCAAGCTCGGTAAGGAGTTGGAACTCTTTACTTTTTCCAACAAGGTAGGACAAGGATTACCCTTGTGGTTACCTAAAGGAGCAGCACTCAGAGAGCGATTGGAAGCCTTCTTGCGCAAAGCACAGAAACAAGCAGGTTACGAACAAGTAGTAACTCCGCATATTGGTCATAAGAACTTATATGTAACCTCAGGCCACTGGGAAAAATATGGTAAGGATAGTTTTCAACCCATAGCTACTCCTAACGAAGGTGAGGAATATTTGCTCAAACCGATGAACTGTCCGCACCACTGTGAGATCTATAACTCTCACCCATGGAGCTACAAGGACTTGCCTAAGCGCTTTGCCGAGTTCGGCACCGTATACCGCTACGAGCAGAGTGGGGAATTGCATGGACTTACTCGTGTGCGCTGCTTTACTCAGGACGATGCACATATCTTCTGTACACCAGAACAGCTCGATGCTGAGTTCAAGCATGTGATAGACTTAGTACTCTATGTGTTTGGTTCCTTGGGCTTTGACAACTTTACCGCTCAGGTATCCTTGCGTGATCCTGAGAACCTATCCAAGTACATAGGTACCGATGAAAATTGGGCAAAGGCTGAGAATGCCATTATCAATGCTGCTAAGGAAAAGAACCTTACTTATGTAATAGAAACAGGCGAAGCGGCTTTCTATGGGCCTAAACTTGACTTTATGGTGAAAGATGCCCTTGGTAGAAGCTGGCAGCTGGGAACCATTCAAGTGGATTATAACCTACCTGAGCGCTTTGACTTGTGGTATAAGGGAGCTGATAATGAGCTACACCGCCCTGTGATGATTCACCGAGCACCGTTCGGTAGTATGGAGCGCTTTGTGGCCATTTTGCTCGAACACACCGCTGGTAACTTGCCTCTTTGGTTGGTACCAGAACAGGTCAATATCCTTTCTCTTAGCGAGAAATACGAGGGCTATGCCCAAAAGGTAGCCCAACTTTTGCAAGAGGCTGATTTACGCCCTCATGTAGATAACCGCAACGAGACTATCGGTAAGAAAATACGTGAGGCAGAGACTCAGAAATACCCTTATATGCTTATTGTAGGCGAGGAAGAGGAAAAGAATGGTACCCTTTCAGTACGTCGCCACGGGGGAGAGGACTTAGGTACTATGAAAATAGCCGACTTCATCACCCTAATACAAGAAGAGATCAACAAGAATATAAAACCTTTCTCAACAGAAGTTTAACTTAAAACACAATAGCCATTAATACGAGAGTACCCAACACGAAGAGCACAAGTGACGAAAAGACCTCACACCGCGTGAACCGAGATATACGCGTTCCCGAAGTGCGTTTGGTAGGAGATAACGTGGAAACAGGTGTATATCCTACAAAAGAAGCCTTAAAGCTGGCTGAAGAATTGGAATTGGATTTGGTAGAAATCTCTCCCAATGCCCAACCTCCTGTATGTAAAATCGTAGATTACAAAAAGTTTCTCTACGAACAGAAAAAGCGTGCCAAGGAGTTAAAGGCCAAGGCTACTAAAGTGGAAATCAAGGAAATACGCTTCGGCCCTCAAACCGATGACCATGATTATGAATTTAAAAAGAAACATGGTGAGAAGTTCCTCAAAGAGGGGGCTAAGGTGAAGGCTTATGTGTTCTTCAAAGGGCGTTCTATTGTCTACAAAGACCAAGGTCAGGAGCTATTGCTACGCTTGGCAGTGGATTTGGAAGAGTTCGGAAAGGTAGAACAGATGCCAAAACTCGAAGGAAAGCGTATGACTATGTTCATCGCTCCCGTGAAGAAAAAATAAAAAGATAACAGATATTTCATCATTAATTTTTAAGTAACAAATGCCAAAGATTAAAACTAAATCCAGTGCTAAAAAACGTTTCAAACTAACGGGCTCTGGTAAAATCAAAAGAAAGCACGCTTTCAAAAGTCACATCTTGACTAAAAAAGCTAAAAAACGTAAGTTAGCTCTTACACACGCTACCCTTGTTCATACCAATGACGAGGCCAGTGTAAAGAAACAATTAGGTTTAAAATAATTGTTTCTAAGGTAAATTAATTGTCTCACCTTGGAGTATGGCTCAAAAAGAACGTAAAGTCGCCTACTACAAAAAAATTAGAAATTTATGCCAAGATCAGTAAACGCAGTTGCGCGTAGAGCGCGTAGAAAAAAAATAATGAAACAAGCCAAAGGTTACTTTGGCCGCAGAAAGAACGTTTGGACAGTTGCCAAGAACGCGGTTGAAAAAGCGTTAGTATATGCTTACAGAGACCGTCGCAATAAGAAAAGAACTTTCCGCGCCTTGTGGATCGTTCGTATCAATGCTGGGGTTCGTCCTTATGGATTGTCTTATTCTAAGTTTATGGGAGCGCTTAAGGCTAATAATATAGAACTTAATCGTAAAGTTCTTGCTGACTTAGCCCTAAACCACCCAGAGGCTTTCAAAGCAATTGTAGAAAAAGTAAAATAAACGTTTAATCAAAGAAATATCTGTTAGTAGAAGGCTATCCTTTTATGGGATAGCCTTTTAATATTTTATAAGTCAATCTCTACTTGGTTGTGCAGTAAGTCCTCAAGGGTTTCTGCCTTGCGTATGAGCTTGGCTTGCCCATCTATCCAGAGGACTTCGGCAGGGCGAGGACGAGAGTTGTAGTTGCTGGCCATGGTGTAGCAGTAGGCGCCTGCATTCCTAAAACAGAGGATATCCCCCTCGGAGATTTCAGCAATTTGTCGGTTAGAGGCAAAAGTATCTGTCTCACAGATATAGCCCACCACCGAGTAAAAACGCTTCTTTCCCTCTGGGTTAGAGATGTTTTCTATAAAGTGAGTAGCCCCATAGAACATAGGGCGAATCAGGTGATTGAAACCCGAATCAATTCCTGCAAAAACGGTAGAGGTGGTTTGCTTGACTACATTGACCTTCACCAAGAAAAAGCCCGCTTCACTGACCAAGAATTTCCCAGGTTCAAAGGCCAAGGTCAGGTCTCTCCCATAGAGCTTACAGAACTCTAAGAAGCGCTGGCTGAGCTTCTCACCCAGTTCTTCTATATCTGTCTGAATATCACCTTCCTTATAGGGTACCTTAAAGCCACTACCAAAGTCAATAAACTTCAGTTCCCTAAAGTGCTTGGCGGCATCAAAGAGGATTTCAGCGGCGTAGAGGAAGACATCTATATCCAAGATATCGCTACCTGTGTGCATGTGAATCCCATTGATATGCATCTTGGTATTCTCCACAATACGCAGAATATGAGGTATTTGGTGAATACTGATACCAAACTTACTATCTATATGCCCAACCGAAATCTTGGAGTTGCCCCCAGCCATAACATGAGGATTGATGCGGATACATACAGGTACCTGTGGGTGCTTACTGCCGAATTGCTCCAAGATAGAAAGGTTGTCTATATTGAGCTGTACTCCCAGAGAAGCTGCCTCCTCGATCTCCTCCATAGAGACCCCATTGGGGGTGAAGATAATCTGTTCGGGTGCAAAACCTGCATGGAGACCTAACTTGACTTCCTGTATAGAAACTGTATCCAAGCCCGCTCCCAGCTTTCGCATAAGCTTAAGAATAGAGACATTGGACAGCGCTTTCATCGCATAGTTGATCCTAAGGCTGGGCACAGCGGCAAAAGCCTTGGTAAGTCGCTCATACTGAGCGCTGATTTTGTTAGCATCGTATACATACACAGGACTTCCATAGGTATGTACTACAGAAAGTAAATCTTTGACTTCCATATCAATAGGGGTTAATGGGTTTATCGGGACAAAGATACAAAAATAATAACAAATGATGAATGACAAATTTTTATCATTATTCATTACTCATTGCTCATTATTTCGTATATTTGCACAAAGTTAGTCCTATTATGAAGACCTCTACTAAGTATATATTGCTGTCTTTGTTGGTAGAGTTTGTGCTCTTTTGTCTTTTTATGCACTATGTAATAAACACAAAGTCAAATACTTACGTTACAGCAATGGGAGCTATACGTACCTATGCAGTCATTACAGCCCTTTATATGCCTACTTTTGTATTGGCTTATTTTGTGGGACAAAAGGTAAAATTCCACCTCTATAGCAGGCTCAAGAACTTTATCTTAGGGGTAGTGCTTATTTTTGTTTTTTACATCACTACCTTTTGGCTTACAATGATGTGTGCTACTTATTTTTTCTGTCCTGAAGATGATAGGCGCTATTGTATGGAGATAACACAATTTGTAGTGTTTGGATATACAATGTATGGAGTAGGCAAATGGTTGTTTGTTTTCGTGGCGTTACTCTTGGGAAGCCTTTTAGTAATGACAAGCAACAAGTTTTTAAAGAAAAATACAGATAATACCTAACTTATGGATTCTATAAAATATCCTATAGGTGCTTTTGAACTTCCTAAGGAAATTACTCAGAAGCATATAACCACTTATATAGAAGAACTCAGGCGATTTCCTTATTTGTTAGAGGAAGCAGTAAAGCAATGTCCGCCGAATATACTCAACCTTACCTATAGAGAAGGGGGCTGGACAATAGCTCAGATAGTGCATCACTTAGCCGATGTGGATATGAATAGCTTTATTCGCTGTAAGCTCGCTCTGACAGAGGAAAACCCTATGGTAAAACCCTACGAAGAAACCTTGTGGGCAGAGATTCCTGAGGCAAAAGACTTTTATATATCTCCCTCCTTACGTATCATAGAAGGAGTACACTGGCGCTGGTGGAAGTTCTTGAGAGCCCTCACCCCAGAGGATTTTGAAAAGACTTACCGGCACCCACAGAGTGGACAAACGATATCTATAAA
>CAJZFM010000153.1 GCA_915070235.1 uncultured Capnocytophaga sp.
CTTTTGCAGGGGTAGCCATAGGGGAATACTTCCGTGATACAGGTCGCCCAGCGCTGATTATCTATGATGACCTTTCTAAGCAAGCGATGGCTTACCGTGAGGTATCCCTCTTGCTTCGTCGCCCACCTGGACGTGAGGCCTACCCTGGGGACGTGTTCTACTTGCACTCTCGCCTCTTGGAACGCGCTGCTAAGGTGATTAAGGACGACAATGTAGCCCGCAATATGAATGACCTCCCTGATTCTATCAAGCACCTTGTAAAGGGTGGTGGTTCTCTTACCGCACTTCCTGTGATAGAAACCCAAGCAGGTGACGTTTCCGCTTATATCCCAACCAATGTGATTTCTATTACCGACGGACAGATATTCCTTGAGTCAGACCTGTTCAACTCAGGGGTGCGTCCAGCGATTAACGTGGGTATTTCTGTATCTCGTGTAGGGGGATCGGCTCAGATCAAGTCTATGAAGAAGGTAGCAGGTACCCTTAAGCTTGACCAAGCACAGTTCCGCGAGTTGGCGGCTTTTGCTAAGTTCGGTTCTGACCTTGATGCAGCTACCAGCAATGTAATTGAGAAAGGAAAGCGCAATGTGGAAATCCTTAAACAATCTTCTAATACTCCATACAAAGTAGAAGACCAAGTAGCGATTATCTATGTAGGTTCTAAGAACCTATTGCGCCAAATTCCAGTAGAGCGCGTACGTGAGTTTGAAAAAGAATACTTGGATAACCTTCGCACAGCTCACCAGGATACCCTTGCACAACTCAAAGCAGGAAAAATCAATGATGAGATTACTTCCGTTTTGGAAAGTGTAGCTAAAGAAGTAGCTCAAAATTATATCGTGAAATAATTTTTTATTTAATATTATTGATAATACTGCCCTACACTTGTAGGGCAGTATTTTTTAATGAAAGGAAAATATGAGAACATTAGAGGAATTGATCAATAAGGAAGAACCCGGTTGGGACTTGGTACAAGAATGGTTACAAGAGGCAATCAATTCTTATGAAGTACTGCCCAGAGAGGCTAAGCGAGCAGAGCAGGAGCTTCTCAATGCACAAGTAACTACCCGTTCGCCTATGGGGGCTATTATCTATGAAACGGGTGGTATTCTTATAGATGGAGGCTGGATACGCCTTTTAGGCTCTGGCTGTGAGAGGTTAGACAGAGGAATGTTCCAGTGGAACAAAGGGAAGTCTTTTGAGCACTATGGGGAACCTCCTGCATTTCTTTTGGTAGCAGATGATATCTTAGGGGGACTTTTTGCTATCAATGGGGGAGCATTTGGACAAGATGACTTAGGACAGATGTACTACTTAGCCCCTGATACACTCGCTTGGGAATCAATGGAATGTGGCTATTCGGAGTTTGTCGGCTGGACCTTAAGCGGGGATATACATCTGTTCTACAAGCCTTTCTATTGGGAAGGCTGGCAGGAGGAAGTAGCTAAGCTCAATGGAAACCAAGTGTTTTCCTTCTTCCCTTTCCTATGGACAAAAGAAGGAAAACAGATAGAAAATGTGAGCCGAAAAGTAATTTCTATGGAGGGAAGTTATCGCCTTACGATGGATATGCAAAGACAACTCTTGGAGAAATAATAGAGGTATGGAGGGATTCACTAAGGATTTTTGGATATCGGTTGTATTACAGTTCATATATGCCTATATTTGGCTTATTCTTCCTTTATTGGGACTTATATATTGGTGGAGGAAAAGAAAGAATTTTCTTAAAGGAAAACTTTCGCCAAGTAAGAAAGGAACAGAAATTTCTCTTACTTCAGTTTTAAAAAACAGTTACAGAGAAGCGTTAGGACTTCCTTTGATAGAGATAACTGCTGATACAGAGATTTTTACTGAAATGGGTAGTGTAGTTAAGCAAGAAAAGCTACAGAAAAAGATATATGTACTTAAAAATCAATTAATCAGCAGGTTGGTTTTCTATGAAAAAGTAGGATATGAAGAGGATATATTTCTTTCAGAGGACAAAGAATTGAGAATTGTTTTTGACCATACAGATAAGGAAGTACTCTATATGTCAAAGGGAGAAGAAGAAATTACCTTTGAAGAATTTATTTATCAGTATCAAAAACTAATAGGGAAAACTCTTCCATCAACTTTGTTTTATGGACAGGTATTACAAGTCTAAAATAGCAACACGCCCTGCATAACCTACAAGGCGTGTTATTTTATTAGTTACTTGTTACTTGTCATTAACTCAATGAACTGGTCAAAAAGATAGCTTGCATCATGAGGGCCTGGAGCTGCTTCAGGGTGGTATTGTACGCTAAATACGGGGCGGTTCTTTAGGCGAATACCCGCTACAGTACCATCGTTGAGATGTAGGTGGGTGATCTCTATATTAGGGTTCTTTTCCGCTAATTCCTTATCAACAGCAAAACCATGATTCTGGGAGGTAATCTCACTCTTGCCTGTAAGGAGGTTCTTTACAGGGTGGTTGATTCCTCTGTGGCCATTGCGCATCTTATAGGTAGGTACCCCTTGGGAGAGGGCAATGAGCTGGTGGCCTAGGCAAATGCCAAATACAGGCTTACCACTGTCAATAACTTGCTGAGTAAGTGTAATGGCCTCGGTTAGTGGTTCAGGGTCGCCAGGGCCATTGGAGAGGAAGAAGCCATCAGGGGCAAAAGCACTGAGTTCTTCAAAGGTAGCTGTATGAGGGAACACCTTGATATAGGCACCACGAGCCGCCAAGTTGCGCAATATATTGCGCTTGATACCCAGATCCAAGGCAGCCACACGATAGGGGGCATTTTCATCTCCTACGAAATAAGCCTCCTTGGTGGATACTTCAGGCGCTAAGGCTAAGCCCTTCATGGACGGTTGCGCCTTGAGCTGGGCTTTGAGTCCTTCTATGTTGTCCACTTCGGTGGAGAGTACCGCATTCATACTCCCATGATCACGTATGTAGGACACTAAGGCACGAGTATCCACATCGCTTACTACAAAGAGGTTTTGTCTTTCAAGGAAAGCGCCTAAGGACTCTTCACTGATAGGGCGGGAGCCATACTCGCTAAAGTTACGACATACAAGGCCTGCAATCTTCACCCCGTCGGATTCGTTTTCCTCGGAGAAAGCTCCGTAGTTGCCTATATGAACGGTAGCTGCTACCATAATTTGCCCGAAGTAGGAGGGGTCGGTAAAGATTTCCTGATAGCCAGTCATCCCTGTATTAAAGCAGATTTCACCAAAAGCACTACCTTCTTTTCCTACGGCTTTTCCATAGAAAACAGTGCCGTCCTCCAAGAGGACAATTGCTGGTTTTTTTTGTGTATATTTCATTGGACAATCACCATGATTCTGTGCTGCAAATATACGTCATTTTTCTGACTATACTTGGTTTTTTAATTAAATTTTGATAGCCTATTCTGTTTTAGAGATCCAAAGCGTACCAGCATAATTGCCCACGTAGAGTAAAGGTAATATGCCATTGGTTGCCACTATAAAGGGCGTGTAAATCACTAATTTTCATAATATCTGATAAGCCAGAACTACGATAGGGGACTATGCCTATTTCCGAGAACACACAGCTGGGGGCACCTATGGGCTTGAGTGTCTCTTTGTCAAATTTCTGTGCTTTGACCCCTTGAGAAATCCCATCTTGGAACGCATAAATAAGATAACACTTATCCCCTTGCGTAGCCCATACAAAGGTATCTCTAATGTAAGCTATAAAATCATTACAGTGGAAGAATCGCTTTCCTTTAGGAAAATTCTTCGGATCATAACACCAGAAATCAAAGCCCTTTCTTGCATATTGATAACCTATATAGCTGCTTTCTTTCTTGTTATTCGTATAGGAAAAACCATCAAATTGAAAGTCTTCGTCTTCCTTTTCCTCCAAGAGATATTTCTCTATACAAGTATCTTTGTGAAATTTTAGATGATAAGTCTTTCGAGCTTCTGTATAAACGATAAAAACATGTTCCTCCAAGGTGCGAGCTGTAAGGTCATCCCCCGGCAGAGGCGTAGTGATAGCTATTATAGGCGAGGGAAGTAAGGCGGCTATGGATTGGTTACCAACGACTTTGCCGCTGGTGGGGTCTATACAAAGCAGGCTAAAATCGGTACGAGATCGCCTGCTGCTATAGATCGCATACATATACTCAGAAGCGGTAAAGGCACTTGCAATATAGGCTTCTTTTAGTTCAGGTAGGAGTGTTTTTTCTTGGACGACTCTATAGGCTAAGCTATCTTTTGTAATAGCTATGGGAGCATATTTTTTCCAATGGACACGATTATCTATGGTATAGAGGGTGTCATTCTTGGCATAGAAATGATTGATATAGGTTTTCACAGGAATTTCTAAGGCTTGTTTTAGGAACTTACGCCTTTCGGTATCAAGGGTGATTAAGGGCAATTGTTCGCTTTCTATGGAAACATAACGGCTTAGATAAAGATGCTTTTTAGCTACCGAATCATAAGCATATAGGCGACTTCGGTCACTGGTAATTTCCCCTAAATATTCGAGTTGCTCATAGTAGCTTGTAGGGGTCTCTGTAAGAGGGACTACCGCAGGGGCGTTACATACGCTAAGGTCGGTATGGATAACCTTTTGCCACCACGCTTGCCATTGTTTTTTCTTAGCGTTCTTCTCTATAGGAATAAAATCAAAAGTATCATGCGCCTCATTTAGGATTCGAAGTGCAAGCTCGGCAATGGAACTCGTTTCTTCTTGTACATAAATGCCTCCACCACAGGTATCTAACTCATAGCGATGCTGGATAGTCTTATGATTGTCCAATTCTGCGATCCACTTAGGGATATCGCGGTATTCCCAAGAACCGGTAAAGAGGTTTTTACTTATAATATGCTCATATAGGCCGTCTGTTTCTACCTGATATTCAAAGGTAGCCACCTGTCCATCGGGGTCAAGGCAGGTGGCTTTTTTGGTATAATAAAGTGCTTTATGGTTGGGGAAAGCAATGGCTTCAAAGGTGATCTCTCCTCCGCATTTGAGAAAATCATTATAAATATCCTTGAACACAGGAACCAGCAAAATCGTGGGTTGTCCTACCCGCTTGGCAGATTCCTTGGAGAGGTTGATAAATACGATATTCCTCGGCGGGGTGATGTCCGCTTTTTCCAAGACAAAGAGTCTGTTTTGGATCATTTGATTCTCTCCATAGTAGGAGTGGTCGTTATCTATATAGCCCTTGAGGGTTAGGGGTTCTTGCGCCCAAAGGTCATAATAGGGGAGCGTTATAAGCAAGAGGAGCAACCATTTTTTCATATCTTTATTCCTTTAGATTCTTCCTTCTGATAAAAGACACAATGCCTAAAATCAGGACAAATGCAGCCGCATAATAAACAAAGTTCGGGGTGATAACCTTTTCTCCGCTGGCGTAGCTATGTAGCCCTGAAAGGTAGAAATTAACCCCAAAATAGGTCATCAGGATACTGGCAAAGGCTACCACACTGGCAAAGTTAAAGCCCCATACGCCACGTAAGGAAGGGACAATACGCATATGAATCACAAAGGCATAGACCATGATACTCACCAGCGCCCAAGTCTCCTTCGGATCCCAGCCCCAGTAGCGTCCCCAGCTCTCATTAGCCCATTGCGCACCCAAAAAGTTTCCTATGGTGAGCATGATAAGCCCCACGGTAAGGGCTAATTCATTGACGATGGTCAGTT
>CAJZFM010000154.1 GCA_915070235.1 uncultured Capnocytophaga sp.
GGAAGTGCTTTGCGTCAATTTTGGAGATCGGGAGGCATTGGCTTCTTTTGCTTTAGTACAACAGCTAAGAGCACAAGGACACAAGGCAGAACTCTACCCTGAAGCCACTAAGCTCAAGAAGCAATTGGCCTATGCCGACAGCCGTAAGGTGAAGTATGTCGTACTCATCGGAGAAGAAGAGCTCTCCGCAGGTATCGCAGTCCTCAAGCATATGCAGAGCGGAGAACAGGCCTCTTATCCTATAGGAGAAATAGGAAAGGTGATTAGTGAAAAGTAATTTGTGAAAAATGAAGAGTGAAAAGTGTAAGCACACAACAATGTTATTCACTTTTCACTCTTCTCTTTTCACTTAAATAGACTGAATGACCGCTTTTTCGGCTTCTTTGCGGGAGCCGTCAAAGCCATCAACGCCTGCAACGGTAGTGTATTTCAGTACATACTTCTTAGTAGGGTAGAGGCGGTTATAGACTCCTTGGCACATCAGGGTAGCTTCATGGAAACCACAGAGAATCAGCTTGAGCTTACCTGGGTAGGTATTCACATCGCCTATGGCATAGACACCTTCTATATTGGTCTGATAATCAAGGGCATTATTGACCTTGATGGCATTGCGCTCTATCTCCAATCCCCAATCGGCAATAGGGCCCAGCTTAGGGGTGAGTCCAAAGAGCGGGATAAAGTAGTCGGTAGGGAGTTCCTCTTGTACGCCTTCTTTTTCAAGGACAACAGCGGAGAGCTGCCCCTCTCCCTTGAGAGCAACCACCTCTGCGGGGGTGATAAGGTTTATCTTGCTTGCTGCCTTGAGTTCCTTAACTTTCTCTACCGAATCCAAGGCCGCACGAAACTCATTGCGGCGGTGTACTAATGTAACCGACTGGGCGACATTGGACAAGAAAATACTCCAGTCAAGAGCTGAATCGCCGCCGCCTGCGATCACTACACGTTTGCCTGCAAAGCGCTCAGGGTTCCTTACAAAATATTCTACTCCCTTATCTTCATAATCCGCAAGGTTGCTTATCTCAGGCTTACGTGGTTCAAAGGTGCCTAAGCCTCCTGCGATAGCCACAGCCCTACCCTTGACTTGGGTACCCTTGTCGGTGGTAACGATAAAGGTATCATCGGCTTGTTTTTCAAGGGTTACAGCAGTCTCCGAAAGGGTGAATTCGGGCTGGAACTGCTTGATTTGCTCCATAAGGTTATCTATCAGCTCAGCAGCTCCTACACTGGGATAACCAGGAATATCAAAGATAGGTTTCTTAGGATAGAGCTCGGTGAGCTGTCCTCCCGGTTGGGGGAGCGTATCTATCAGGTGACACTTAAGGCGCAAAAGGCCTGCTTCAAAAACGGCAAAAAGCCCTGTAGGCCCTGCCCCTATGATGATAATATCTGTTTCTTTCATGAAAGTTGGTTTGATTGTGCAAAAATACGAAAATAGTAACAAATGACAAGTGACAAAAGACAAATAGTTCAATAGTTATTGGTCATTAGTCACTAATCATTGGTCATTGGTACTGGCTTATAGTACTGTCCTTTGTATTCGGCGACACCTTCGAGCTTGTCCAAGAAGACATCAATACCCTTTACCTTAGTAGGGACGGCCTGGTGAACAACGCCTTTGCGATCTATCAGTAGGAGTTTCTCGCCACTATGGACTACAGCAAACTCTTTGGTGGTAGAGGGGAAATCTATTTCCGTATATACTGCTGGGATATATCGCGCATATTGTCCTCCGTATCTGAAAAAGCCTACTTTATCTCCTTTGATAAGGGTATAACCATAATCATTTCTCTCGATACGATCGTAGATAATAGCCAGTTTTTCCTTGCCATCTGAGCCAATAAAGCCCCACAGATTATCTTTTTGGGCTAAGAGCACACCTGACCAATAATATTCTAAGTGTTTGTATTGTACAGGGGTGAGCTGTTCCCCCTTGAGGGAAAATATACCACTGAGACTGTCCTTTTGGACTAAGAAAACAGGTGGTTTACTCGAACTCTCGTAGCTAATTTGTTCATATATAGAGGGAATAACTTCTCTGCCAAGGGTATCAATCACTCCCCAGGAGTGTTCTTTTCGTGCGCGGGCTACTCTATTCTCAAACCAGCTCAACTCATCATAAAGGGGAGCGGTCAGGGTGTCTTTGTTTGTCCTAATGCCATAGCGGCCTTGGTCAAAATAGACCATAGGTCGCTCAGTATGGGCTACGGTTTTAAACAGAGCTCCTCCATAATAGGGCTCATAAGTATAGCCAAA
Source organism: uncultured Capnocytophaga sp. (assembly GCA_915070235.1). Taxonomy (GTDB): domain Bacteria; phylum Bacteroidota; class Bacteroidia; order Flavobacteriales; family Flavobacteriaceae; genus Capnocytophaga. The sequence continues at coordinate 2,254 of CAJZFM010000154.1, forward strand.
GCCACCTACAAAGAACCAACAGCTTCCCTTTTCGGTAAAATCAATATTTTGCTTGTCATCTACTTTGAAATAATAGCGCTGCATATCCCAACCAAAGAAAAGGGGTACAAGGGGCGAGATAAGCCAGCGGGATTGGTACCTAAATCCTTTTTTGCGCCAAAGCCCCCAATAGCGCTTGGTATGGGTGGTGAGCTGTCCATTTTCTACTCTATCGTAGGTTACATATAGGTAGTTGCCCTTGGGTTGTAGCTGGAAATGGAGGTATTTGTAAGGTTGCTCCCAAGCATCTTTGGGTAGGAGCGGAAAGGGATTTTCTCGATACATGCCTTTGCTTAGCGAATAAGCATAAAAAGCCTGCCCTGAGAGTGCCTCCATAGCTGCTTTTTGGGATTGGCAACCGCTAAGGATAAGAGCAAGGAGCGAGAGGGTACTGAAAAACCATTTCATAAGATAAGGGGTTAGTAAAGTAATTTGACTTCCTTAAGGGAAAACGAACTCATCAGGGCATCTTCTTGTTCTACCTGGAGTTGGCCGTTGTGACTGACTCCCCTTATATAGCCCATAAAGCGCTGTCCATTGGGATACTCAAAGGTGGAGGGCTTGTCCTTGCGAAATAGATGCGTATGATACTCGTCCAATACCTCCTCAAAACGGGTAGGGGAGAGGCTCAAGAGGGCAGCCTCCAGTTCATGGAGGATAAGAAGCAAGACCTCCTCCAAATCAAAGGGGTGTCCCATGATTTTCTGTAGGGAAGAGACATTGGGAAAATCATTGAAAAAAAGCTGATTTACATTTAGTCCTATTCCAATCACTGAAGCTGAGATATACTCCTTATGGAGCGTGTTTTCTATTAGTATCCCACAGATTTTCTTTTTGGCTGACAAAATGTCATTAGCCCACTTAACAGCTAAGTCTGGTATATACAATTTTTTTAAGGCACGGAAAATAGCTAATGACACTTCCATATTTAGCAAGAAGTGATATTCGGAAGGGAGCTGGTCAAATTTCTTGAAAATGCTGAAAGTAAGGTTCTTACCAGGCTCAGCTACCCAGCTGGCGCCCTGTTGTCCTCGCCCTTGGGTCTGTGAAAGCGCCCATACACAACTAAGGTCGGCTATGGGTTTTTCCTTAATGAGATTTTTAAGATAAGTATTGGTAGAATTTGTGGCATTAAGTTTGATAATTTCCATAAAATGTTATACCTTTGTCGCTTTGCAAAAGTAATTAAAAAAATTGAATGTCAGAAAAAAATAACACAGAACAAATCCTCTCTTCTGTACTGGAAGGAATCCAAAAAGTAAAGGGTCAGGACATCACTATTTTAGACCTTAGGGGCATAGAGAACGCCGTATGTAGCTACTTTGTCATCTGCTCAGGAGGTTCCAATACACAGGTGGTGGCCATATCGGGCGCTGTACAAAGGCAGACCCCACAGAAGCCTTGGCATGTAGAAGGAGAACAAAACGCCGAGTGGGTATTGCTTGACTATGTGGATGTGGTGGTACATATCTTCCAAAAGCATGTACGCGAATATTATGATATAGAGGGCTTATGGGGAGATGCCCAGATAACCCATATAAATACAAATGAATAGTTATGAATGAGAACAAGCCATCGCGATTTTCTGCTTTTTGGTTCTATGCAGGACTCGCGCTTATTCTATTTTTTATCCTTAATCCGCTCTCCAGTGCAGGCTTATGGAAACAACCTGAGGAAATCCCTCAGACAGAATTTGAAAAATTCCTCCAAGACGGAGACATCTCCAAAGTGGTGGTAGTCAATAAGCACCAAGCGCGTATCTATCTCTTCCCAGAGGCGATGGATAAGCCAGACCATAAGAAGGTACGTGCCGAAAGTCCTTTGTTCAAGACAGGCGAGGATTCCGATGTGCCTCAGTATAGAATGGAAATAGGCGTTTTGGAGAATTTTGAAAACAGATTCAATAAGATCGTAGCCGAAAACAATCTCTCTAATACTCAGCTGGTATACCGTACCGAACAGAATTTCGTAGGAGACTTACTCATTACGGTTGTATTGCCGCTGGTGCTCTTTGTCGGCCTTTGGATATTCCTAATGCGTCGTGCGGGAGGAGGCTTCGGAGGAGGACAGTTCTTCAATATAGGTCGCTCTCGTGCTAAGCTCTTTGACGGAGAGAAGGATAAGAAAATCACTTTTCAAGATGTAGCAGGACTTGAAGGCGCTAAGGAAGAGGTACAAGAGATCGTGGATTTCCTCAAGAATCCTGAAAAATATACCTCCTTAGGAGGGAAAATCCCTAAGGGTGCGCTACTTGTAGGCCCTCCAGGGACAGGAAAAACGCTCCTTGCCAAGGCTGTAGCAGGTGAGGCGCAGGTACCTTTCTTCTCTCTTTCGGGATCTGACTTTGTGGAGATGTTCGTAGGAGTGGGTGCCTCTCGCGTGCGGGATTTGTTCCGACAAGCCAAAGAAAAATCACCCTCTATCATCTTCATAGATGAGATAGATGCCATAGGTAGAGCCAGAGGTAAAAATAATCTGACCAACGCCAATGATGAAAGAGAAAACACCCTCAATCAGTTACTTACTGAAATGGACGGTTTCGGTACCACAACCAATGTGATTGTCTTGGCGGCTACCAACCGTGCAGATATATTGGACAAGGCGCTACTGAGAGCAGGACGTTTTGACCGACAGATCTATGTGGATTTGCCCGACTTGAACGAGCGTAAAGAGATTTTCAAGGTGCACTTGCGCCCTATCAAAATAACCGAGGATTTAGATATAGAGTTCTTAGCCAAACAAACCCCTGGTTTCTCAGGAGCGGATATAGCCAATGTATGTAATGAAGCCGCACTGATTGCAGCCCGTCGTGGCAAGGCATCGGTGGATAAGCAGGATTTCTTGGATGCGGTGGATAGAATCATAGGAGGCTTGGAGAAGAAGAACAAGATCATCACCCCTGAGGAGAAAAAGGCAATTGCTTATCATGAAGCGGGACATGCTACCGTGAGTTGGCTCTTGGAGCATGCTGCACCTTTGGTCAAGGTAACTATAGTTCCTCGTGGTCGTTCGCTTGGGGCGGCTTGGTATCTGCCTGAAGAGCGACAGATTGTACGTACCGACCAGATTCAAGATGAGATGTGTGCTGCCCTTGGCGGTCGTGCAGCCGAAGAGATTACTTTCGGGAAAATCTCCACAGGAGCACTCAGTGACTTAGAAAAGGTAACCAAGCAGGCACGTGCTATGGTAACCATTTATGGGCTTAATGATAAGATAGGGAACCTAACCTATTATGATCCCACAGGTGAAGAATATGGATTTACCAAACCTTATAGTGAGAAAACCGCCCAGGTGATTGATGAGGAAATAAGAGAGATTATAGAACAACAATACCAGCGCGCCC
>CAJZFM010000155.1 GCA_915070235.1 uncultured Capnocytophaga sp.
GAGGGGCGAGAAGTAAGAATTTATACAATAAAAAATAATGTTAAGTATTTAACAGTAGTCAGAAGTCAGTCTATTGTAGCTCAAGATTAAAAATTTAAAATTTTCCTTGATTTTTTTGTAAGAATATTGTATTTTTGCATTTCAAATCGGTGGTTAGAACTCATTAATCACTAATCACTAACAGCTAAAAAATAGAAAATGAAAAGACTAATTTTGTTATTATTCCTCTTAGCCACAGTATCTTATGGGCAAGGAGTGAAATTTGGAGCACGTATTGGTTTTACGGTTGCCGACTTATATATAAGCGGACGAGGCTTTGATACAGCCAATACGCTCAATAGCGATCGCAGAATGGAGTATCTAACAGACTTCATCTATACAGGTCATGTGGGAGGCTTTGTGGAGATAAAGCTCCCTAAAAAATTCTATATAGAACCAGGAGTAAACCTAACCGTCTTGGGCGCAGAATATGGAAACGTTAAGGTTTTTAAGGGAAGAGATGACGACTATGAAAGTGATAACTACTACAGAAGAGACAAGGTGTACATCACCCAGCTGAACCTACCTGTTTGGATAAAATACAGAGCTGTAGCAGGCTTGCATCCTAAAATAGGTGCTTATGTGGGCTATTTGGCCGCTGTCAAGGAAAAGAGAGATGGGAAAATCACTGAAGTAGCTGCCAAATACCGCAATAGTGATATAGATTTTGGCTTGGGAGCAGGTGTAGAGTACCATTTTCCAAGTGGATTTTTCTTGGATACCAACTTTAATGTAGGCCTATCCAATCTTTCCGCAAGGGGAGAGGTACGAAACTTTTTCTTACAGACAGGGGTAGGCTATAAGTTCTAAAAAAGGTACGTAAAAAGAGAAAAATTTTTAGGAAATTTGTTGGATATTACAAAAGAAAGTTGTACCTTTGTCGGACACAAAATCCTCCAAATGGATTACTTTTTAACTGATTATTTTATAATTAAAAATTTTTTCTATGAGTACAAAAACTCTTTCCATAGACAAATATGGAATTAAAGGCGCTAATGTGCGTTACCAACTCTCCGCAGATGAGTTACATGCAGAAACCCTTGCAAAGGGATTAGGAAAAGAAGCTTCCTCTGGAGCTTTGGCTGTAAATACAGGAAAGTTCACAGGGCGTTCTCCTCAAGACCGTTTCATTGTAGAAGATGCTATTACCAAAGATCGTGTATGGTGGGGAAAGATTAATATTCCATTCGCTCCTGAGAAGTTCGATGCTTTGTATGAAAAAGTAGTAGCTTTCCTCTCCAATAAGGAAGTATATGTACATGATGGTTATGTATGTGCAGACCCTAAATACCGTACCAATGTACGTACTATTACTGAGCTTCCTTGGAGTAACCTCTTTGCCTACAACATGTTTCTTCGTATAGAAGACAGCGAATTGGCTGGTTTCAAAGAAGATTGGTTAGTAGTCAATGCTCCAAGTTTCTTAGCTGACCCTGCTGTAGATGGTACACGTCAAGGAAACTTTGCAATCCTAAACTTCACTCGTAAGATTGTTCTTATTGGAGGAACAGGATACACAGGAGAAATTAAAAAAGGTATCTTCTCTGCTATGAACTTTGAACTACCTGTATTCCGCAACACTATGCCTATGCACTGCTCTGCCAACGTAGGAAAAGAGGGTGATACAGCTATTTTCTTCGGTCTTTCTGGTACAGGTAAAACAACCCTTTCAGCAGACCCTAACCGACACCTTATCGGTGATGACGAGCACGGATGGACTCCAGAGAACACCGTATTCAACTTTGAAGGAGGTTGCTACGCTAAAGTAATCGACCTTACAGCTGAAAAAGAACCTGAAATCTTCGGAGCTATTAAAAAAGGAGCAATCCTTGAAAACGTGATTATGGATGACAAGGGAGTAGTTGATTTCTCTCGTACTGATATCACAGAAAACACTCGTGTTTCTTATCCTATCTACCACATTGCCAATATTCAACCTGGCTCTATAGGACACAATCCAAAGAATATTTTCTTCCTTACATTTGATGCTTACGGAGTATTGCCTCCTATCTCCAAACTTACACCGAACCAAGCTGCTTACCAATTCATCTCAGGATATACCTCTAAGGTAGCAGGTACTGAAGTAGGTATCACTACTCCACAAAAAACTTTCTCTGCTTGTTTTGGTGCTGCTTTCATGCCATTGCACCCAGCCGAATACGGAAAAATGTTGGCTGCCAAGATCAAAGAATCAGGTGTAAATGTATGGCTTGTCAATACAGGATACAACGGAAAGATGAAACGTTGCAGCCTTAAAGATACTCGTGCTCTTATCACAGCAGCTCTTACAGGGGCACTTAACAAGGTAGAATTTAAGGAACTTCCTATCTTCGGATTCCAAGTACCTCAGTCTTGCGCTACAGTGTCCGACCAAAATATCCTCAACCCTGAAAATACTTGGGACGACAAAGCACAATTCGCTGCTAAATCTAAAGAATTGGCAGAAGCCTTTGTAGAAAACTTCAAAAAGTTTGAAGCAGGTGCTGATGCAGAAGTACTTAAAGGTGCTCCTAAATTATAGAATCAGTCATCATTTCTTATAATTATTTTAGAAAGAGGCTACTGGGATTCCAGTAAGCCTCTTTTTTTAGAATTAAAAGGTTTCTTTTTCAGAATCCTCTATAAACTCCTTAAGGATCGGGAGTTGGCAGTGATTGACGTCTTTGCTTGCTGTAAGTAGTGTAACAACTGCTTTCCCCTGAAGGAGTTGCAAGAAGTCTGTCATATGAGGATTATCAGAGAGTTCTTTCCTATAGGAAGTCTTAAAGGTCTCAAAGTCATCACTTGTGTGGAAAGCCTTGCGCACCGCATCGGAGGGAGCTACCTCCTTGTCCCACAGATCCACGTCTAAGTTCTCTTTTTTAATACCTCGAGGATAGATTTTATCTACTAAAATACGAAAGCCATCGGCATCCTCTTTAGCCTGATAAATACGTTTTAACTTGATTTCCATAAGATAAGCTATTTTTCTCATTGCAAAAATAGTGCAAATTTTCCAAAAAAGCACTCCTATATCATTCTTTTTTTATACCTTTGCAGCGAATTTAAAACAACATCCTATGAAACGTTTGTTCATGTTATTCGTAATGGCTATGGCACCACTTGCTATGAGTGCTCAAGATAATAGCCAACAGGTACAACCAGAGAAAGCTACAACTAAGGCCTGCTGCAGCAAAGACAAGAAAGATGGCGCTGCATGCCACAAAGACGGCAAAGGCGAGAAAGTAGCTTGTCACAAAGATGAAAAACCATCTTGCGATAAAAACAACAAAAATTGCTGCAAAGACAGTAAGAATTGTTGCAAAGACAGCAAAGACGAAAAATCTTGCTGCAAAGATGGTAAGGCTTGCTGCAAAGACAGCAAAGACGGCAAATCTTGCTGCAAAGATGGCAAAGGTAAAGACGGCAAGTCTTGTGGAAAAGACCAAAACGGCGTAGCTTCTGACAAAAAAGAAGATTGCAAGAAAGACGGCAAGAAATCTTGCTGCGCTGCAAAAAAAGCCGCTTAAGGGTATTTTTACAAAGAGACAAAGAGCTATCCTATGGGGTAGCTTTTGTCGTATAAATAATACAATAACTCATACAATATAAATGATCTCCACTTATCAGCAGCTCTTAGAAGAAGCTAAGCTCTCTTTCAAGCAGCTCTCACAAAAATCCCATGTGATAGGTACCATGCGCCTTGTAGTAACATTGGCTATCTTGGTATCTATTTACTTTGCTTTTAGGGAAAAATCATGGTTAATAGCTGCAATAATACTCCTTTTGCTTATACTCTTCTTCTATTTGGTAGTTATTCATAAGAAAACAAATCTTTTTCGCAAGATAGCTCAACAGAAAATAGCTATCAATGAGAATGAAATAGCCTTTTTGGAGAAAAATCAGTTTTTTTCAGCCAATGGAGAAGAATTTCAAGATGATACCCATCCGTATTCTTATGATTTGGATATCTTTGGATCACATTCTTTGTATCAATATATCAACCGAACCCATACTTTTCTAGGACGTAAGAGCTTAGCAGCACATTTTTTATCACCCAAAGCCGATGAGATACCTCATTTGCAAGCAGTAACCCAAGAACTCTCAGCGGAAGAACATCTTAGGTGGCGCCAAGAGTTTATGGCTACCACTGCCCTAATAGGAGATACCCAAGAGTTCTATGAACAAATGGAGCAATGGGCAGCAAAGGAAGAAAAAGCCTTTCCTCGTCTGCTAAGATTCTTTCTTTGGGGTGCTTCGCTGCTTGTGATTCTTAGCCTGGTTGCAGGGTATGGATTGGGATATGAGGGATTTAAGGTGGTATGTAATACGTTGATAACCATCAATTTGTTCGTGTTTCTAACCTTTATCGGAAAGATGCAAAAGAGCAAACTTGGATTTGAAAACACCTATCACCTATTATATACCTTCAAGAGAAGTATCACCCTGATAGAGAAAGCCACTCAGTTTAAATCAGCTCGGTTTGAGCTTTTACGAGAAAAACTGCATGAGGGAGATGAGAGTGCCAGCAGAAGTATTTCCCAGCTTTCTCGCCTATTGGACGACTTGGATAATGTAGGGAATATATTGGTCTCTATCCCTTTGAATATCCTCACTTTCTATCACTTGCACACCTACCGAAAGCTCCTAAGGTGGAAGCAGGCACATGCCAAGCACATCGCCTTGTGGCTCTCCGTTATTGCAGAGGTAGAAGTATTACACAGTTTTGCCAATTTCAGCTATAACAATCATAGCTTTGCTTATCCCTCTCTGAATGACCAACAACTGATTTCCTTTGAATCCCTTGGTCACCCACTTATTCCTGCTAAGGGGCGCGTATGCAATACTATTTCCTTTGTTTCGCACCGCTTTGTCATCTTGACAGGATCCAATATGTCAGGTAAGAGTACCTTCCTCAGAGCCCTTGGTGTGAATATGCTATTGGCTACAATGGGGCTTCCGGTATGTGCCCAAAAGGCTACGGTACACCCTATGAAACTGTTGGTATCCATGCGCCTATCCGACTCGTTAAGTGATGGAAAATCCTACTTTTACGCAGAGATTAATCGCTTACGCACTATCATGGAACAGCTGGAAAAAGCCCCTTGCTTTGTCCTTCTGGACGAATTGCTCCGAGGTACAAACTCCGAGGACAAACAATCAGGTACTTTCAGAATTATAGAAAAAATGGTAGCTCTTAAGGCCATTGGAGTTATTGCCACTCACGATTTGGAGGTATGCACCCTTAGTGAAAAGTACCCTGATACATTGCAAAATAAGTGTTTTGAGTCCCAGATTATTGCAGGAGAACTCTATTTTGACTATACGCTAAAAGAAGGCATTTGCCAAAACAAGAACGCTACCTTCCTTATGGAAAAAATGGGCGTTATCTGATAGGAAAGTCCAAAAAAATATGTATCTTTGCCCCTTAATCAGTTATCAGTAGTCAGAGGTCAGTCATCAGAACTAATCACTAACTACTAATAACGAACAAACTAAAGAAAACCGAATGAAAAATATCCGTAATTTCTGCATTATTGCACATATCGACCACGGCAAGAGTACCCTTGCTG
>CAJZFM010000156.1 GCA_915070235.1 uncultured Capnocytophaga sp.
CGTGTAGATGGCAAACCTTTCGTTATTACAATGAACTTTACAAAAAATTAAATAATTATCTATGACAAAAGTATTCAAAAACATAACTTTATTCTTAGTAGCAGGCTTACTCTTTGTAGGCTGTGAAGCTATTAATAATTCCAATAAGACACAGCGTGGAGCTGTGATCGGGGCTGCCAGTGGAGCAATCCTTGGCGCAATCCTTGGTAACAACGTAGGTAGCGGAGGCAATAGCGAACTTGGTGCTGTCATCGGGACAGCTGTAGGAGGTGCTGCTGGGGCTATCATTGGTAACCAAATGGACAGACAAGCCAAAAAAATAGAGGAAGAAATCCCTGGCGCTGAAGTAAAACGTGTAGATGATGGTATCGTGGTTACCTTTGACGAAAAAAGTGGGGTTACCTTTGCTTTCAATAAGGCCGACCTTACCGATGAGGCTAAAACCTTGCTCAACAAAATGGTAAGCGTTCTTAAAGAATATCCTGATACCAATGTAATTGTAGCAGGACATACTGATAACAAAGGAAAAGCTGCCTATAACATGGGGCTTTCCGAAAGACGTGCTAAAGCAGTTACTAACTTCTTTACTTCTAACGGACTCAATGCTTCTCGCTTTACCACTAAGTGGTTCGGTGCAACCCAACCTGCTTATGACAACGCTACCGAAGAAGGACGTGCTAAAAACCGTCGTGTAAATATTGCTATCGTTCCTAATGAAAAGATGAAGGAAGATGCAAAAAAACAAGCTCAACAGTAAATTTTCATAGTTATTATTGTTTTAGTTATTCTATTTGAAGAGGTGCAGCAATGTACCTCTTTTTTTTGCCCTTAAGCGATTATTTATTAATTTTTATTCGTATATTTGCGCAAAAATACAAGCATATGAACAGTATTACCTCAACTGATTTTACTTTTGAAAATCAAAAAGCTGTTTACAAAGGAAAGGTACGCGATGTATATACTATAGGAGACGACCTTCTGGTGATGGTGGCTACCGATAGGCTTTCCGCTTTTGATGTGATTCTGCCTAAGGGTATCCCCTACAAAGGACAGATCCTCAACCAGATAGCCAGTGAGAACTTGGAACTAACAAGGGATATTGTTCCCAATTGGCTGCTGGCAACCCCTGACCCCAATGTATCGGTAGGTCTCTGCTGCGAACCCCTAAAAGTGGAAATGGTCATTCGCGGTTACTTGGCTGGACATGCTGCCCGTGAGTATAAGGCTGGCAAACGCAGCCTCTGTGGCGTGGCTTTACCCGAAGGCTTAGTGGAGAATGCGCCCCTACCCTCCCCTATCATCACTCCTTCTACCAAGGCAGACAATGGCACTCACGACGAGGATATCTCCCGTGAGGACATTCTCAAAAGAGGAATCGTTTCGGCCCAGGACTATGAGCTTATGGAGCGCTATACGTACGCCCTCTTTAAGCGTGGTAGTGAACTCTCTCGCAAGAGAGGACTTATTTTGGTAGATACCAAGTATGAATTTGGCAAGACCAAAGACGGAACTGTGGTACTTATTGACGAGGTACACACCCCTGACTCCTCCCGCTATTTCTATGCCGAGGGATATGAAGAGCGCCAAAGAAAAGGCGAACCTCAAAGACAGCTCTCCAAGGAGTTCGTTCGCCAATGGCTTATAGAAAATGGCTTCCAAGGTCGTGCAGGCGAGCAAGTGCCTGAAATGACCAATGCCCACGTAAAGGCTATCTCCGAACGCTATATAGAACTCTATGAGCACCTCTTAGGAAAGAGATTTGTTCCGTCCGATACCACGGATATACAAGAGCGCATCTATAAGAATGTAAGCGAGTATTTGCATAGCTTACTATAATTTTCACTGCTAAATTTTCTTTTGAAATGAATATACTTCTGTTAGGTTCTGGAGGTAGGGAGCATGCTTTTGCCTACCTGCTCTCCCGTAGCCCCCGCTGTAAGCAACTTTATATAGCCCCAGGTAATGCAGGTACTGTCCTTGAGGGAGAGAATGTAGCTATTTCAGCTACTGATTTTCCAAAAATTAAGGACTTCTGTTTAAGCAAACAGATTTCTTTGGTCGTAGTAGGCCCTGAGGAGCCTTTGGTGCGAGGGATTGCAGATTTCTTTGCCCAAGATACTGCACTTTCCCAAATACCCATTGTAGGCCCCTCCCAGAAGGGAGCTACCCTTGAAGGAAGTAAGGAGTTTGCCAAGGAATTCATGCAGCGCCATCATATTCCTACCGCTCGCTATGCAAGTTTTACCAAAGATACCGTGGAGGAAGGACTGCGCTTCTTAGAAGGTATGAAAGCTCCCTATGTCCTAAAGGCAGACGGCCTTGCGGCAGGAAAGGGTGTGGTCATTCTGGAAAATCTTCAAGAAGCCCAAGCCGAACTTAAAAGAATGCTCTTGGAAGAAAAGTTTGGCGCAGCTAGCCAAAAAGTAGTCATTGAGGAGTTTCTCAAGGGAATAGAACTCAGCTGCTTTGTCCTGACCGATGGGCAGAGCTATAAGGTACTTCCTACCGCCAAGGACTACAAGCGTATAGGCGAAGGGGATACAGGACTCAATACAGGTGGTATGGGAGCGGTTTCTCCCGTGCCTTTTGCCGATGAGGCCTTCATGCAAAAAATAGAAGACCGTATCATAAAACCTACTATAGAAGGGCTTAAAAAAGAGCAAATCACCTATCGTGGCTTCGTCTTTATTGGGCTTATCAAGGTGGGAGATGATCCTTATGTGATTGAGTACAATGTACGTATGGGCGACCCTGAAACCGAAGTGGTGCTTCCACGACTACAAACCGACTTGGTTACACTCTTAGAAGCCACTGCCAAAGGAAAACTCAAAGATTGTTCGCTCTCCATAGACCCCAGAAGTGCCACCACTGTAATGCTTGTCTCTGGGGGTTATCCAGAAGACTACCAAAAGGGTAAGGTTATCTCAGGCCTTGAAGCACAGAGCAAAAGCCTTATCTTCCATGCGGGTACTTGCCTGAAAGATGGCAAGGTGCTTACCTCTGGAGGCCGTGTGTTCGCTGTTACTTCCTTAGCTGATGATTTTAAGGAAGCTCTAAAAAAATCTTACAGCCGAATTGAAAAAATATCTTTTGAAGGTATGTATTACCGAAAGGACATCGGTATGGATTTGTAATTTCTTTTTCATAATTATAATATATATGTTTGAGACTGCTTTCATAGAGAGCAGTCTTTTTATTGTTTAGAATAACTAAAAAATATTCTTGATTTTATTTTCGTATGTGAAAAATATTTTTTACCTTTGTCTAAAATTTAAATACAAGATTAAACTAAAATTTTAGACATGAAAACTGTTATTTTTCGCATGTTATTTTTCTTTATCCCTATACTAACAATAGCCCAACAAGCTACTTTTATGGGGAAAATCACTGCCGAAGGAAAGCCTATCTTAGGTGCCGATGTAATCCTCCGCAAGGGCAGTGAGGTAAAAGGTACCAGCAGCAAGGCCTCTGGAGAATATTCGGTAAAGGTGCCTGCTGGTGAGTACAAGCTTACGATCTCTTCAGTAGGGTTTAAGACCATTAATCAATCACTTACGCTCGCTGAGGGAGAGACAATCACACAGAATTTTGCCTTGCAAAGAGACCTATTGGAGATTGACCAAGTGGTGGTTACCGCTACGCGTAACATTATTCCTCAGTACAAATCGCCCGTGGTGGTGAGCAAGGTTACAGGTCATATCTTTGAGACTACTCAATCACTCAGCTTAGCCGAAGGGCTTAATTTTACCCCTGGATTGCGTACCGAAACGAACTGTCAGAATTGCGGTTTTAATCAGTTGCGTATCAATGGCTTGGAAGGTTCTTACTCACAAATACTAATCAATGGCCGCCCTGTATTCTCCTCCTTGGCTGGGGTCTATGGACTGGAGATGATTCCTGCCAATATGATTGACCGTGTAGAGGTAGTCAGGGGGGCTGGTTCAGTACTCTATGGGGGCAATGCCATAGGAGGTACGGTAAATATCCTTACCAAAGACCCTACACATAATACCTTTATGATAGGTAACAGCCTCTCCCTAATGAAAGATGGAAGCCCTGATAACACTTTCTTTGCCAACACCTCAGTAGTGGCTGAGGACTTTGACAAGGGGCTAACCCTCTTCGCCTATCAGCGCAACCGCAAGCCTTACGATGCCAATGATGATGGCTATTCGGAAATCACTAAGCTGCACAACACCACCTTCGGGGCAGATGCCTTTTGGAATCCTGCTGAAAACAGCAAAATAAAGCTCAACCTGAACAGCATCAACGAGTTCCGCCGTGGAGGAAACAAATTTGACTTATTACCTCACGAATCGGACATTACCGAACAGCTACGCCACCGTATCATGGCAGGGGATTTGGCCTATGAGCAATTCTCCGATGACCTTGCCCATAAGTTTTCCCTATATACTTCTGCACAATATACCGATAGAGACGGATATTATGGTGGAGGCTTAGGCTATGCTGTCAATAGCAAAGATGAGTTTGATGCTCTTGGGAATGAGGACAAAGATGACTATTTCAAGGCATTGGCCAAATATGGACATACCACCGAGTTAGTCGGGGTAGCAGGAGCTCAATATGCCTACATCATTTCTCCTGAACTGAATTTTTCCTTGGGGAGCGAATATAAGTACGACAAGGTAAATGATAACTATGTAGGTCAAAACCGTACCGTAGATCAAGTGGTGCGTACCTATGGAAATTACCTACAAGTAGAATGGAACCCACTAAAGAAGCTCACCCTATTAGGGGGTAGTCGTTATGATTATGTGGATATAAAAGGTAACTACCTATTCGGTGGGGTAAGTAAGGACTCCGACAAACAGATATCCAAGTTTGTCCCTCGCCTTACTGCTATGTATGATCTAAGTGAGACCCTCAAGCTCCGTGGCTCCTTTGCCCAAGGTTATCGTGCTCCACAGGCCTTTGATGAGGATTTACATACAGAAGTATTGGACGGAAATCCTATCTTCGTAGAATTAGACAAAAATCTTACCAATGAAACCTCTAATAGCTATACAGCCTCACTTAACTACACCCAAAGAGAGGGAAACACTCAGGCCAACCTTATCTTGGAAGGTTTCTACACCCTTATCAATAACCGTTTTATCAACCAAGACCTTACTGATATAGGAAATATCAAGCATAAACTAAAAACCAATGCTACCGACCAGCTCCATATCATGGGAGCAAATGTAGAAGCAAATTTTGCTTTTGGTTCTCAATGGGTTTGGCAAACAGGACTTACTTACCAACAATCTCAATTCTCTGAAGAGCAAACCATTTGGGAGAATGAAGATGCTTCTTCTCCGAAAAAAGTTACTTCCGATCGTGTCATGCGCTCCCCTGACCTATACGGCTACACTACCCTATCCTACAATCCTATTGCAGCACTTAAGCTCAGCTACAATGGCGTATTTACTGGACAGATGTATGTCCCCCATGTCATTGATGCTGAATCAGGAGAGCAGATTCTTGTAAAATCACCCAACTTCTACGAGCAAAACCTAAGGGCTGCCTATACTTTCACTCTAAAAGACAAATACAAATTGGAAG
>CAJZFM010000157.1 GCA_915070235.1 uncultured Capnocytophaga sp.
AAGTAGAATTACAGCGTGGCGACCTCCCTACCGATGCCTCCGTATATATCAGTTCGCTCAGCCAGATAGAGGGCGCTCAATACTTCTTTGAAGCCTTAGAGCGTATGGGCAAGGAACCTTTTGCTAAGGGCTATGGTAGTGGAGTGAGTAAGCGCTATACTTTTAGCCGTATCTTGGAAGTAAGCCAGCCGAGTGCCACCGATACTTTTACCGACTTCAAGAAACACTTGGACGAGGTAAAACTCAGCAAGCAGCGCTTAGTGGAAGCCGCCTGCTATGCCCCTCACTGGACGGAGTGGCTCGGTGACTACCTCAAGATCAAGAGCTTCCGTGAGGCTATTTGGTGGTTTATCGCCCATACGACTGATTATATGGATGCAGAGAAAGAAACCATTGTCTCCCAATACTCCTCCGTACCACGTGACGACTTCAGGCGCGGCGCTATAGATGTGGATTGGTACCAACGTGTACATAAGGCGGTAGGCAAAGAGGGCTGGAAGCTCATTCAAGAGTCGGCCAAGTATCTCTCCGATGGGATGGGCTATCGCCGCGTAAAGCTCTATTCTGCGGTGCTTACAGGCGAAATCAAACTCACCGAGACCATTAAGAAAATTACCGAGAAACGCGATAAGGATTACGTGATGGCCTTAGGTTTGGTGCCTATCAATAAGAAAAAAGTAGAAGAAGACTTAGTGAGCCGCTATAACCTCTTGCAAACCTTCCTCAAGGAGAGCAAGCAGTTCGGTCAGCAGCGCCAAGAGAGCGAGAAGAACGCCGTGGAGATAGGGCTGGATAACCTCTCCCGCAATGCAGGCTATGAGGACAGTATCCGCTTTAGCTGGGCGATGGAGGCCAAGGCCACCCAACAGATTATGGAAAAAGCAACCCTTGTTATAGACGATACCCAGCTCCAGTTGGTGGTAGATGATGAGGGCAAGGCCGATATTATCGTGACCAAAGGCGACAAGACCCTCAAGTCTATCCCTGATAAGTATAAGAAAAACAAGGAAGTAGAAGCGCTCAAGGACAGTAAGAGCTATCTTACCAAGCAGTACAGCCGTACCCGCCTATCTTTGGAACAAGCCATGCTTTCACAAACGCTCTTTACCGCTGCTGAATTGGCTAAGATCTTAGAGCACCCAGTGGTAAAGGCCATGCTTAGCAAGCTCGTGCTCTTCAATCCTGAGACACAGGCTTCAGGTTTTTGGCAAGACGGCAAGCTCTTAAGTACAGAGGGTAGCCTTACCCCACTCAAGGAAACCGATAAGCTCCTGATTGCACACCCAAGCCACCTATTCTATGCGGTACAGTGGGATTTATACCAAAAATATCTGTTTGACAAGGAGATCAAGCAGCCATTCAAGCAGGTATTCCGAGAGTTGTATGTGCCCACCAAGGACGAACTTGAGACCAGCAACCGCAGTGAGCGCTACCAAGGTCACCAAGTACAACCTCAAAAGACAGTGGCACTGCTTCGTAGTCGTGGCTGGACAGTGAATTACGAGGAGGGACTCCAAAAAGTATATCACAAGGAAGGTTTCCGAGCCACTATCTATGCAGCAGCTGACTGGTATACCCCTTCGGATGTGGAAGCACCTACGCTGGAATATGTAGTCTTCTACAATCTTAAGGACGGCAAGGAAGTACCGATGAAGGAGATCAACCCCGTGATTTTCAGTGAGGTGATGCGCGATGTGGATTTGGTGGTGAGTGTAGCCCATGTGGGTGGTGTAGATCCTGAGGCCTCTCATAGTACTATGCAGATGCGTGCTGCCTTGGCTCGTGAGAGTGCACGCCTGTTCAAGCTCTCCAATGTAGAGGTCAAAGAGCGCCATATCTTGGTTAAGAACGAACATGGCGATTACAGCCTACATCTGGGTAGTGGAATGATCAGCCGTGGCGGCTTGCAAATCAATGTAGTAGCTGTACAGAGCCAACACCGTGGCCGAGTATTCCTACCCTTTGTAGATGACGATCCTAAGACAGCCGAGATTATCAGTAAGATGAAACTATTGGCGGAAGGAAAAATCCGTTAATAGTGACAAATGACGAGGGACAAACTCATGTTGCAAAACACATTTTCTAAAAATACACAATGACAAAAAATAAGAAAATAGAAATTGCAGGAACAGAAATTTCTGTAATTTCACAAGAGCAAGATGATTATATATCTCTTACAGATATGGCGAAAAGTCAAATGCAGGAGGCTATTATCATAAAGTGGTTGAGCTTAAAGAGTACAATTGAGTATATAGGAGAATGGGAGGCTCTATACAATCCGAATTTTAATTATACCGAATTCGGTACAATTAAAAATGCTGCGGGTAGTAATAATTTTGTTCTCTCTGTGAAGAACTGGATAGAAGCTACTAATGCTATAGGACTAAAGACAAAAGCTGGTAGATATGAGAATACAGTTGAATAAAACAGCTATTGATCAGATGAAAACATTAGTAGCCAATAAAGCAATAAAGTCATTAACCATTAACCATTAACCATTAATCATTAATCATTAATCATTAACCATTAGTATCATGCTAAAAGACGAACAAGTAGCAGAACATCTGGCGCCCCATAAGCGGGAACCACTTAAGAAAGAGGCTTTTGCTTCTTTCTCTGAGCCCTACCAGCAGTTAGGGATATATATTGCTAATATCTTATATTATAGAGAAGAAACTAAATTTCGTGAAAAATTCACCTCCCTTGGCTTTGCCGATAAGTTATGGGAAACAGAAGAGGGCAAGCGCTTAGCCGATTTGCTTTTTGGAGAGGTGCAAGCCCCATACGTACAGCGTATTTGGGACGATGCCTATAAGTACCCCTACCCAAGCGATTGGTATCGCCGACCTTTCCGCTCGCCCAACCATGAGGACTATAGGGAGACCCAACTGAAGGTGCTTAAGTGGCTTTGCAGACTCCGCAATATGGGAGTTGGCGTGCTACCCATAGCCGAACAATTCCAATATGCCGTCTATAAGGGCGCCTCATCTGATATTTTTGCTCAGGTAATCTCCGAGAATCCTGATAAGTATTATTCATTGGTGGAAGATATCTTCTTGGGCGAGGACGAGATTGGTAAGGTGTGCGCTTCCTTGGTAGAGGGTTGCCTCATGGTGGAAGATAAGCGCTATCATACTTTGGTAGAGAAGACCCTTTTGGCGGCGCAACTTCAGGAAGATCTCCGCCAGATGATCTTGGAGGCCTTGGACGAGACGACTATCCCTGTACTCCAGCACTTTATAGGAGTGATATTGGATCACAACCTCAATCGCTTTAGCAGTGTGGTACGAGCGGTAGATACTTGGTTTGGCTTTGGCTGGGAAGCACCCCAGCAGTCGGTGGTCAAGCGTACCTTGGAGCTGGCACAGATCTATTTGGGCGACCTTGATAAGGCACGCGAAGTAGCCGTTAGCAGCCAGGACAACTTGGAGCGCTATGTAGCCCTATGGGCGGTGGCCGTTTATAATGTAGAGGAAGCCTTACACTTAGCCGTAGCGGCGCTGAACAATACCAAAACAAGCTATGAGGCTTGTGTGGTGGTACTCTACTTTATGCGTCAAACCCAAAAGAAGACCGATGAAATCGTCTCCTTTGCCGAGAACTATTTTGGTATAGAACCCGCTTGGGATTATTGGATCTTGAAGAACCTACCACAGGGCAAGCTCACCCCAGCCTTGTTTGATAAGGTACATGCCTCGGCTAAGAAGCTCCCTAAGGACGGCAAGAGCTTCGAGGGCGTAGGCTTCCGTTGGCTTAACTTTGCTATAAAGCCTTTGGATCTCTATCAGGCGATGCTCAAGGCGGCCAATGAGGAGCAACAACAGCTCCTCGCTACCGAACTGGCAGAAATTCCTGTGGATGCCCGCCATATCCTACTCGACGATATCTTCCCGGTGCTTTCTCGAGGTCGTTATAGTTATTATTCAGAGGAAGAGAAGAACTTGCCACCAGAGGATTACCCTGCCGACTCTTGGCAACGTGCCTTGGTGCGTACTGCCCTGAATGACAAGGGGCCTTATGTGGTGAGCACAGCGATGGAGATTCTCAAGAAAGTGCCTTTGGTGCATGAGGATATCCTAGCTCTTGAGCAGGTACTCTCCCGCAAGAACAAGGAACAGCGCAAGGAGAGTGTGGCCTTACTTGTTAAGCAACCCGAAGCGGTGCTTAAGGATAGCACCTCCCGTATGATTGTCTCCAAGAATGCCGACCAGCGCTTGGCAGCCTTGGAAATCCTCGCCGTATTGCAGGAGGAAGAGCGACTTGTTGACTATGTCACCGAGCAGGTGGAAGCCTATAAGGGGCGTAAGCTCTCCAAGAATGAGCAGGTGCTCATGGACAAGCTCACTTATAATCCCGAAACGGCTACCGAGCTACGCTATGACCTTACTAACGGCTTTGGAGTGCTCAACTTGGACAACCTGACCTCTTTTGACCTACCCAAACCCCTCTTTGACAAGCAGCGCAAGGAGAAGAAGGGCGGTTTCCTCTTTGACAAGCTCGTCAATGTACAAAAAGTAGGGGAGGGTATCAGCGAACTCTTAGCCCTATGGCGCGCCAACAAGGATTATGAATACCAATACGAAGGCTATCAGGGAGCTACCGAGACGACCCTCTTGGGCAAAGAAATCAGGTGTCTGCACAAAAGAAAGGAGGAGGATACCCCTATGGATAGGTTGAATGACCTACCACTGGCCGACTTATGGAAAGGCTGGCACGAAAAATACCAGTTTACCGAGATAGAGTACTACTTTGCCAAGCGCTATTGTGATCATCTCTACTATGAAAACCCCAAGCCAAAGGACTTAGATGATTATTTGGCTATGTATTACCCTGACTTCAAGGTGCGTTTTGAGGGGCAAGTACATAGCTACTATGGGGAGGCCCGTAGGGCAGAAAGTCTATTAGGCTATCTGATGAAGGCTTATAGTGAAGACAGAGCCCTCTTGGCGAGCTTTAAGCTCTCTGTTTTTGAAGATGCCTTAGCTACTTTCCCCAAGGAAAAGCGCGGGGAGATCTACAAGCGCAGTTATTCTTCCTTGGATTGGGACGATGTAGTGAGGGATTATGCTGCCGTAGTCTATTATGGAGAAGATGGAGACTTCCCTTATTATACCGATGACCAGCTCTTTAGACTTTGGCAAATCCTCTATTACCTATATATAGAAGTAAAGAAGGACTTAGATGCCCAGAAGAATACGATAAAGGATGTTCTTCCTTATGTACGCAACTTTGTACGCCGAGAAGAACGCCTGCCTGGTATCAACGAAGGCTTGCTACAACTGACCCTCATGCTTTATAACAAGGGCAGACTTA
This sequence comes from uncultured Capnocytophaga sp., assembly GCA_915070235.1. Lineage (GTDB taxonomy): Bacteria > Bacteroidota > Bacteroidia > Flavobacteriales > Flavobacteriaceae > Capnocytophaga. The sequence continues at coordinate 5,314 of CAJZFM010000157.1, forward strand.
CTACCGATGATCTTATTTTCTTCTGCTTGCTCAATAAGGAGCTCTTTGCTATGGCACAAGGAGCCGATAATCACTTTAGCCGAGGATTGCCTAAGTGGATCAAGGACACCCTTACTTTCCCAGAAACCCTCTTGGAACAGGTCAAAACCCATATGCTCCAAGTAGAATTACAGCGTGGCGACCTCCCTACCGATGCCTCCGTATATATCAGTTC
>CAJZFM010000158.1 GCA_915070235.1 uncultured Capnocytophaga sp.
ATGAAGTTTATTACGGCAATGCAAGATGTTTTGCCCTTTTAGAATTTGATGATACTGCCAAAGCGGCCAAATGGAAATCCTTTTCTTACATAGATAAAAAGGCATTTACACATCGTGACCATAGAACCACTGATACCCCCAAAATAGATAGTCTTAAAATATGGGACAAAAGAATTTACGCTCTCATCCCTGGGGAGAGTGCTTCTTCGGTCAATAAATGGGGAATGGATTATTATGCACTTGCACAAATCTCTGCCGACGGGAAGGTCATCGAGAAGATTATCGAATCGGACAATTTGCATACCGATCATAAAAAACGTGGGGTCAATGGGTGCTTTACAGAATCTGAATATGTGATATTAACACCTGTCTTTAAAACTGATGATTGGAAGGGTAACCAAAAAGTCTTTTCGCTCACCACTCGCGAATATAGCAATATCATCTTACCTAAAGGAATGACAAAACACAAACTCCAAAATATCACAGGTAACCTCTGCTTGACCTCTCTTTTCGACAAAGGTTTAAAAGAAATATCCTTGTGCAATTACAATAACGCTTAACCCCTTTGGTCATTACCTTTTATGTTCCAAAAAATTGGTTTTATAACTTAAGAATCCAGTATGACTAATTTGCTTATTGACTAATTATTCTTACCTTTGTACTCACAAAAATACCTCTTTAGTAGTAGAGACTTGATTAACACAATACACCATGACTTCTTTCGTAGCTATAGACTTTGAAACCGCTAACCAGCACCGCAGTAGTGTATGCAGTATAGGACTTGTCTTTGTTGAAAATTCTAAAATTACCGAAACCTTTTACGAATTGATAAAGCCTTGCCCTAACTATTATTCTCCCTTCTGTACCCAGATACATGGGCTTTCGCAAAGTGATACTGAAAATGCACGTCTTTTCCCTGAGATATGGGCAGAGCTATTGCCTAAGATAAAAGATCTACCCTTTGTAGCCCATAACAGTGCATTTGATGAGAGCTGTTTGCGGGCAGTATTGGCTTATTATGAATTGCCCCCACATACCAATCCCTTCTTTTGCACCTATCGGTTAGCTCGCAGACAGCTCCCTAAGCTCATCAATCACAAGTTAGACACCGTTTCGGCTTATATAGGCTTTGATCTAAAACAACATCATCATGCCTTAGCCGATGCCGAGGCATGTGCACACATCGCTCTAGAGCTAACTAATGAGTGAATACAGTATGGGCTGTCTATTGGAGAGAGGTAAGGCTGAAGTGATACGCTCACAATAGCGAGGAGGATATGGAAAATAATCTGTCAATTAGCAGATTAGCTCATTGGCACATGGGTTAAAAGTGAAAATTAATCTGGAGGTTGCCTATTTTTGCAAATCGGCTTTCCCACCAATGAGCTTGTGCTTCGGGGTCAAAACTCTTATAATCCTTACGGAAATTATATTTTATAAAGAACCCTGGTTCCGTGGAAATAGAAAAATTGGGGCTTAACTGGTATTGTATTCCCAAAAAAGGATTTAGTGCAATACTGGTAAAGTGTTGTTTTCTGTTTTCATAATATAGGTAACGCCCCCATAGGTCTACTCCATAATAGAATTTCCACCTCTTGTAATCCCTAAATAATTTATCACCCCCTACTTTCAGAGCAAATTCATAAGTACTATCCTTATTACTTTCTGCACGGTAATCTCCCCCTATACGATAGGCTAAGACAGCATCTTTTAGGTAACGATATTCTAGCAAAAAGGTATTCGTATCGGAGGGAAAAGCAGAATTGACAAATCGGGAAATCCCTATACCTATCTGATGACGATAAGCAGGAGGAGCGCTAAGGCTATCTGTCTGATTAAAAGACACATTGCTCTCTTGAGCGAGAGCAATGTGTGTAAGAAGTAAAAGAAAAATATATTTTCTCATCGGTTATTTTCTATCAAAGCGTTTGAAAATCTTAGTTACTCTATCTTCAAAATCACTTACATACTTTTCTGCTTTCTCTCTTGAACCATCGGAAAAGATAAAATAGATCACCCCTTTATCATTTTCTTCTTCATATTTTACATCAGCAATTTTGGAATTTCCTTTGAAGAGTTCTGCTTTTGCATAAGTATTTATCTGTTCTACAGAAAGCTTTGTTTCTCCTTTTGTTTTTTCATTGATACTCTTTACATCTATATTACCTTTTATCTGTAGATCTCCTTGAGTTGCAGTAATAGCAATTTTATCAATAGCCTCATTAAGGTCAGTTATATTTCCATAATCAGAGGTTGTCAATTTGATATCCGCATGTAAGCCAGTGGTACAACCTTGTGGAGACGAAAAGGCAAAATCAAAGACAAAGTTTTCTGGATTTTGTCTGTTCCACTGGATAGTTGTTGTAAAAGGATTCGTATATATACTTATGTGAGCCGATAGTGGCATAGTAAAGTTTGTCTTCTTATCAAAAGTAACATTTTTAACTGTTACTTCAAACACCTTTGTATTATCTACTGAAGCATAAAGGTGAGCTGTTGTAGGAAGATACACTTTATCATCCCCATAAGTAGCTTCAAAATCCTCATATTGGTCTATCACAAGCTTGCCATTATTGGTGGCTGCTTCCTTGGTAGCAGGGAAAATAAAAGTAACATTCTCATTGTTAGCTGTTTTTTCCCAAAGTGCTGTATTTTTGTTCCAAGTATAGGTTCCTTTCATTCGGTGATAGTTAAAACGATCTCCTTCTGTAAGTCCTTCTGCAAAATCCTGTTTGTCAAACTTTTCTCCTAAGAAGTTCCCCCAAGATTGAGTTTCCCCATCCTGATCTCTGACTGCTTCTTTGAAGAGAAGATCATGAAAGAAGTTAGCAAAACCGCCGTCATTGAGGTTTTGCAGACAATTATAAAAATTGTCCATAGTACTGCGAACCACGGCTTTGGATTCCTCCGCTGTGTATTCTTTCTCGTCATCCTTTTTGGAACATGTGGCAAAAAGGAGTGCCCCTAAAAAGGCAATGGCAATGTTCTTTAGTTTCATTTAATATGGTTTTTTAGTTGGGTGCAAAGATACATATTTTTTTTAATCCTCCAATGAATTACTGTACTATTTAGCTAATTGGCTAAGGTGCTCATTGACTAACGAGTTTATTTCTCTGGCTACGCGTAGTGCTTCAGTTCCTTGTAGGAAGGTCACCACTGGGGTGGTGTTATGTTCTATAGCATCGGCAAAAGTCTCTAATTCGTCCAAAATAGCATTGGAAGGCTGTACTTCTGGGTATTCAAAGTAGATTTGCTTGTGTTCGCCCTCAGCATTTTGGAGAATCATATCGTATTCATTGGGATGCTCTGGAGCATCTTTCATACGCACCACTTCTACCTTTTTCTCCAAGAAATCTACCGAGATATAAGCATCTCTCTGGAAGAAGCGGCTTTTGCGCATATTCTTCATGGAGATACGGCTGGCAGTAAGATTGACCACGCAACCATTTTCAAACTCTATACGGGCATTGGTAATATCGGGCGACTTGCTAATGACGGCTACTCCACTGGCTTCTATATGCTTTACAGGCGAATGCACCACACTCAGTAGGACATCTATATCGTGGATCATCAGGTCAAGCACTACGGAGACATCCGTACCACGTGGATTGAACTCGGCCAAGCGGTGTACTTCAATAAACATAGGATTCTCTATGGAGGACTTTGCCGCTAAGAAAGCCGGATTAAAGCGCTCCACATGCCCTACTTGCCCCTTGAGGTGATTGGCCTCCAAGAGGCGATAGATCTCCTCAGCTTCTTCTACAGTACTGGTGATTGGCTTTTCTATAAAGATATGTCGCTTAGCTGCAATAGCTTTCTTGGCACACTCATAGTGAGAGAGAGTTGGGGTTACGATATCCACCACCTCTACTGCCTCAATAAGCTTATCCATATTATCAAAATAGGTATAGCCAAATTCGGCCACTACCTTCTGTGCTTGTTCTTGGTTAGGATCATAAAAACCAACTAATTCGTATCTTTCGGACTGATTCAAAAGTCTTAGATGTATTTTCCCTAAGTGTCCTGCGCCTAATACGCCTACTTTTAGTTTATTTTTCATTTTGTACAGCTTATTTTTTAGTAATATTCATTTTTTCAGCGAAATATTCACAGAAATCGCGCATGGTATCGGTCATTTTCTGGTCTTGAGTAGCCTTATAGAACGTATCGGCCATGGTCTGGAATGTCTGATAGTAGAAAACATTCATCTCCTCCAAGGGCATATCCTTAGTCCAAAGGTCTATACGAAGCGCCTCCTTGGTCTTGTGATCCCATACGGAGAGAAACATGGCCTTAGCCTCTTGGTGAGCAATGCCTCCATCAGGAGCCTCCCAAGTGATGCGTTCAGGAATACGGTTTTCGTCCAATTCTACTTGCAATTTTATTTCAGAAGTATGATTCATTTGTTATTTTTTAGGTTTATAATTTGCTTTTTTAAAGAGTTCATCGTTGGAGACCGTGAGTAAGTCTCGCAAAGGGGTATTTTCAGGGAGCTTTTCCATATACTGTTCTACAATATTAAGACCTATATAGCGCCCTATCCCCCCAGGTGACTCGCTATCCAGCTCCAAATAGAACTTAGAGAAAGGGGCTATGTCTATAAATCGGTTAAGTACTTTCTTATCAGTACTATAGAGCAGTTGGTTTTCTACAAAGTAGCGCCATATCTGCGCCTCATTGGCCTCTGCCCATTGGTATTTCTCTTGGCTATACTTGAGCAAATCCCTCTGAGGAGTAGTGGGAAGAAAGCGCTGGGCTAAGTAGAGCACCTTTCCCTCATAGAGCATGGTATCCAAGAAAGTAGCATTGCGCGGAGGAGGGATAATAGCCTGTGCAAAAGCAAGAGCTACATCCGTGGGGAGATACTTTAGGTCTAACTCCTGAGCAATATAGCCATCCAAATCCACATAGAAACGGTGCTTGGCTCCCAAATAGTTATCTACTCCTATAAGCAATAAGCTATCAGCATAGATCACTCGAGAGGGATAATCCACATCGGAGATCAAGGTAACGATCTTAGGAGGGGTAAACTGGGGAAAATAGTACTTGACATGATCACAAATATGCTCAATTTGTTCTTTCTGTTGGGAGAAATTGCCTATGGTTTTGGTCGTCTCGGTAAAGAGTTCTCGCTCTAGTGTATCATGCTGCTTTTCTATCCATTGCTTATCGGAGGTAGTCTCTGGAAAGAAAAGCGGATATTTAGCCTTCAAACTAGGAAAATTCTCTGATGGCGTATTGAAAAAAATAGAATCCATTCGCAATACTTCCACTTTTACTGAAGGAGGTACAACGGGGTACTTAGTTCTATTACAGCCAAGTATCAGTAATATAAGTACTAAAGGTAAGTATTTCAGTCTCATGTTATTGGATAGTGAACAATGATTAGTGAATAGTGTTTTTCACTTTTCACTATTCACTTTTCACTAATATAAGTGCAAAGGTAATAAAAAAATATCTTATCCTAAATAGATTATACAGACAAATTTGTATGGTA
>CAJZFM010000159.1 GCA_915070235.1 uncultured Capnocytophaga sp.
TTGCCCTTCTTTAATCTGAAAAGAAGCATATTTCAACATCCATTGTAAGGGAAGATAAGAATATTCCCCTCTTACTTCACGCCTCCCCCAAAAAGTAGTTTCCCCCCAAATAATATTTCCAAAACATCTTTCTCTAACATCCTTTATTTTTAGTTCTTCAGGTCTGTACCATCCTGTTTGTACCAGTTCTTTTTGAAGTTTTTCTATTTTTTCACTATCCTTATATTCCAACAAAACTTCTTCAATCGCCTTTACATCACATTCATAGCTTCCTCCTACATCGGAGTGCGCTCCTGGTAGGTTCTTTTCAATCCCTAAAAATGGCGCTAATCGTGTAAGAGAGAAGTACTTACGTATATCATCTAAGGCTGTGAAATGCACTACAAGCCTTGGCTTACCTATATCATTGAGACGTAATAAATGTATATATTTTTCGTATTTAGTAGAGAGAGTATCAACCATTATCCTATTGGTTGCAAAGCTCCAAGAGTAGGGATTGAAAGAAGCTACAGTATCATATAGCCCTACAAAACGAATATTGATAGTGATATTCTTTGCAAAAGAGGCAAGCATCTTCTCCTTTTTCATAGCTATTATCATCTCACTTTCTGGGACTTCTACCATATTATCAAGAGAATCAGTACTTGTAGCCTGTGTTTTCTTCTCCAAATGTTTGTTATGAGATACCTGAAACAGAAAATGACGTGCCGCTGCCGCTCCTCTACTAAAACCAAAAACATCCAATGTAAGTGAGAGTTTTTGAATTTCATCTCCTTTCTTCCCTTTTTTTCTCTTTTTATCATATTGATCCTTTATCTTTTTGACTAATTCCTCACTTCCTTTCTTAACTTTTTCCAGAATCCCTGTTTCTCCATCGGCATAAGATATACCTCGAGAAGAGTTGTCATCCTTAAGATCTTTTGTACCCACCCCTTCTATATAGATTGCGTAATCCTTCCTATTAGCATTCAGATACATTCTGGCAACATTGGTATGATCATTTCCATAACTCACATTCCCTGCTCCATAACTTTTATAGCCTTTACTAAGTTGGTCTAAGGTATATTTATGAGGTGCCTCTGTTGATTCCATATTGGGTGATAGGGTAGGCATTTGTTGAGGAAGAATGTATTTAATAAACCCTCCTTCCTGTTGGGGATAATCTCTTTCAATACGTTCTAACTCTTCTTTTGCTCGCTTACTGAGCTTACCTTTTTCTATCTTCTTATAGGTCATATATTTACGTGCGTCTGTATTATACAGATTATTAGCCGTTCCATCAAAAAAGAGTCCAAACTCCATAGACAACACACCATCATTCTCTTCCTTATAACTCCCTGAATTATATACAAATGTCTTTCCCATAATTTCTATTTTAATTATTCCTCTCCATCGTTATAGATGAAAAATCTTCCATTACAAATCCATTCCTTCCGATCCCCTACTTTGAGGTAGCAAAAGAAATCTGTCTTGGATTGATTGACCCCTAATACCAATTCCCCCTCCTGATCTTCTTGTCCCTCAAAGGCTTTGGTAAAAACATCCATCACTTCTTTTACATTGAAGTCAATCCCTGCCTTATAAATAGTCCCTTCTTCATCATACCACTTAATATAGACAAATTGTGGTATAGATCTTTCGGTCAGATAGGTATAGCGAAATTTTTCAGGAATCTTATATTTTTCTATTTGGTTCTCCCTCCATACACGTTCGCCAAAGAGTTCCTCCATCTCTCGGTTAAGACCTAAGTAAAAATAGGAATGAATATACTTAGTCTTATCCCTTGTAAGCAAAGTCATCTTCCACTTATACCGCTTGCGATAACTGTCCCAAAGTCCATAAGGAATCTTAAAAAGATCCTCTTTGGAAAGAAGGGTATCAGTTACAGGGGTGGCACATTCTCTATATTCCATAAGTATCCGCTCTTTGGGCATTGCCCATTTTATCTCATAGTCTCGATCCTCTATAGTATGCTCCCGCATAATGATATCTCCTACTGAGGCTTTCTCATTATGAGCATCTGCCTCGATCTGAGTTACAAAATGAATGTCTCTTGTTTTTTTAGCCTGATAGCGACCTACTTCTTCGGTTCTACTAAAGTGATGTAACCACACGATCACCACTCCCCCTGGTGCCAAGCCTACTGAGATATTATATTCCTCTATATCAGGAGAAGTGTCTTCTTTATTTTCTGATAACACATATACTTTCTCCTGTAAAAGTTGTGCTATCTTAACCGAGTCCAAAGGCTGGTGTTCTAACAAGTACTCGCACCCCTCCACATAGGAAAACCAAGAGACATCCAAGTGGGTAGGTACTCCTTTAGCTACTTCTCGCTCTGCGGAGGCAGCCAATCCACCCACACCTGCATCTATAGCAAAATGTGGAAAGGGTTCTTCTCTTTGAAAAACGGAAGATCTACTGGTTCCAAATCGGCTAACATCTTCTTTGTTATATACAAAGCCTCGGCGGGTGAGTACAGGATAACCTGACACTGCCTTAACTTCCGCTATCCAATGGTATTTCTTATTCATATCTTTACATGAGGTTAGTGATAACAATAGAATAAATACGGTGATGATACTTTTTAATTCCATTTTCATGTTAGATATAGTTTTTTAGCTACAACTCTTCATTCCTTTATCTCTTACAACTCATCAAACAGCACTCTTTTTCCCTTTTCTTGGGATAAAATAGTACCCTTATCATATACTAAATGACCATTGACAAAAGTATAAGCCACTTTATAGTCAAAGGTAGTGCCTTCCAATGGTGACCAACCACACTTATAGAGAATATTCTCCTTTGAGACTTGCCAAGGGCTATGCTTCGCTACACAAGCTATATCGGCATAATAGCCCTCACGGAGGTAACCCCTATTTTGTATTCTAAAGAGAATAGCAGGGTTATGGCACATCTTCTCCACCAATCGCTCTATAGGAAGACCTCTCTGCTGGAACATGGTCAGGGCTGCTACCAAGGCATGCTGTACTAAGGGTGCCCCTGATGGGATTTTTTGATATTCCTTCGCTGCTTTTTCCTCCAAGGTATGGGGGGCATGGTCAGTGGCTATCACATCTATACGATTGTCCAAAAGTGCCTGCCAAATAGCCTCTCGGTCTTCCAAGGTCTTGACCGCAGGATTCCACTTAATCAATACGCCCTTTTGGTCATAATCTTGGTCAGTAAACCAAAGGTGATGGATACAAGCCTCCGCGGTAATCTTCTTCTGGTCAAGTGGCAAGCTGTTGTCCAAGAGTTCTGTTTCCTTGGCAGTGGATAGGTGGAAAACGTGGAAGCGTGCGCCCGTTTGCTTAGCTAAAGCAATCGCTCGTGAAGAAGAGAGATAGCAAGCCTCTGCACTGCGAATCAGTGGGTGACACTTTACGGGGATTTCTGCTCCATAGAGAGAGAGGTAATGCTCCAAGTTGCGGCGGATCGTTTGTTCGTCCTCACAATGTGCGGCAATAAGGGTAGATACATTCCTGAATATCGTCTCTATCGTCTTCTCGTTATCCACCAGCATATTCCCTGTGGAAGAGCCTAAGAAGAGCTTCACCCCCGCGGTATTCTTGGGGTTGATACGCTTAAGTTCCTCTATATTGTCATTGGTACCCCCAAGCAAGAAAGAAAAATTGGCCAATGAGGTACGCGCTGCTGTGGCAAACTTGTCCTCAAGGGCTGCAATGGTCGTAGTCTGAGGAATGGTATTGGGCTGGTCAAAGAAAGTAGTAGTACCCCCCGCCACTGCGGCAGCACTTTCTGTAGCGATGGTCGCCTTATGGGTAAGACCAGGTTCGCGGAAATGCACTTGGTCGTCAATCACCCCTGGGAGTACCAGCATACCCTCCAGGTCAATTACCTTTTGGGCTTCTTTGGCCGAGATATCCGAGGCTATCTTAGCAATGCGTTCATTCTCAATAAGTAAGTCGGCTTCTTGGATACGATGATCCGAGATTAGTTTGCCGTTTTTTAGAAGTGTTTTCATAATTATCACGATTTCAGTCGCTATAGAGCAAGATAACGACGATGCAAAGATACATAATTAAGTGAAAAATGAAAAGTGAAAAATGAAAAAAGTAGGCGCTAAAAAATTAAGCTTTTATCATTGTTATTCATCATTATTTTTCGTACATTTGCGGCAAAAGACAAGTTATGAAACCGCGTAATAAGCTCAAAATAGTAAATGATCCCGTATATGGGTTTATCCATATCCCGAATGCTTTTATCCTTGACCTGATAGAACACCCTTATTTTCAGCGGCTTTGCCGTATCTCACAAATGGGTCTCTCCTACTTAGTCTATCCTGGAGCAAGGCATACGCGCTTTCATCATGCCTTGGGCTGTATGTTCCTCATGCAACAGGCCATACAGACCCTCCGCTACAAGCATATAGAGATTACCCCTGAGGAGGAAGAGGCCTTGTATATCGCTATCTTACTGCACGATATAGGGCACGGCCCTTTCTCTCATGCTATGGAACATAGTATTGTGGAGGGTATCTCCCACGAGGAAATCTCCTTGGCCTTTATGCAGGCACTCAATGAGCAGTTTGAGGGACGACTTAGTTTAGCTATAGAAATCTTCCAAAAGAAATACAAGAAACAGTTCATGAACCAACTCATCTCCAGCCAGTTGGATATGGACAGACTGGACTACCTTAAGCGTGATAGCTTCTATTCGGGGGTGAGTGAAGGCAATATCAACTCCCAGCGTATCATCGCTATGCTCACTGTGAAGGACGATACCCTGATTGTGGAGGAAAAGGGAATCTACTCCATAGAGGAGTTCTTGGTGGCACGCCGACTGATGTATTGGCAGGTCTATCTGCATAAGACAAGTATAGGAGCGGAGTTTGTCTTGGTCAAGCTCTTGGCAAGGGTCAAAGAACTTACCCATCAGGGGAAAAAGCTCCCTATGACCACCGCCTTGCGCTTTTTTGTAGAAAACCATATCACCAAAGAGACTTTTGACAGTCATGCCTTAGAACTCTTTGCCCAGTTGGACGATTATGACATCATCTCAGGCCTTAAGGAATGGCAACATGGGGAGGATTGGGTCTTGGCCAAGCTCAGCCAGATGATTCTCAACCGTGATCTGCTCCGCGTAAGGCTCTACAAAAGCCCTATAGAGAAAGAAAAAGTACAGGAACTCCTTAGAGAAGCTGCCGAGCAATTGCAAATCCCTGAGGAGCTGGCAACTTATTTTGTCTTTACGGGAGAGATTTCCAACACTGCCTACCGCAAGGACGAACAGAATATCCTTATCTATACCAAAAACAATAAGATCATAGATGTTACCAAGGCCTCCGACCAAATGAACTTAGATGCGCTGGCCACTAAGGTAACCAAGTACTACCTATGCTCTCTTAAATAATGATTAATGCCAACAATGATTAATGATTAATTCATGAAATCTGAACGCCAAAAAAAATTAATCATTAATCATTAATCATTAATCATTATTTTGTATTT
>CAJZFM010000160.1 GCA_915070235.1 uncultured Capnocytophaga sp.
GCTGTATGCGTTCGGGACTTACCGTTTTGGTAGCCAAAAGCAACTTGACTTCCTTAGGGTCTCTGCCTGCTGCCTTACAAGCCTCGTCAATGCGCTGTTGTACATGCTTGAGATTTTGTATGATAGTATCCATTTGAATCTTGAGTTTTAGGAAAAGCAAAAATACAAAATTAATGACAAATGACAAATGACTAACGATAAATTATTCGTCACTAGTCACTATTCATTAACGGCTGCTTGCCAATATTCCTTGGTCTCTATGTCCATGATCGTAAGGCGGCTATTGAAGCCTGCACCTGTGTCAAGGTTCCACACATGGTGACGGCACATAGGTTGGTCTGTACCATAGAGAAGTGTGGGGGTATGCCCTATATAGATTTCCTTATATAACGACAATCTTTTGGGGTAATATGGATCAGTGGGAGGCATGTCTTCAGGGGTAGCAACAGCTAACTCCCAAAGCGTTCTATCCCAATAGAAGTTTTCTGTGAAAAACTCATGTGCCACACCCCCACGATCGGTAAAGCCAGCATGTAAGAACAGGCGATTTTGCCCGTCTAAGAGGTAGTTCCGAAGAGATTGAAGGAAGCGGATATGTACCTCTTTCTCCTCCTTAGAGTAGTGCTTATAAGCCTCTTCGGTAGCCTTGCCCCCATGGGAACGCCAAAGGTCGGACATGGGTTTGCCTAAGAGAAAATCGCAGCATAAGGCATCGTGATTTCCTCTTAGACAAATCACTTGATGGGTCTGTTGCAGGGCAATAAGCTTGTCCAAGACCTCTGGGGTATGCTTGCCCCTATCGGCATAGTCTCCTAAGAAAATCAGTAGGTCATCGGGAGTAACTTGTGCCCGCTCCAAGACCTCAAGCAGCGCCGCATAAGCGCCATGTATGTCACCTATAACAAGTGTTCTCATAAGGATAGTGAATAGTGAAAAGTGAATAGTGAAAAGTGAATAATAAACTAATTGGTGAATGATATTCCTTTGCTCTTACATAAGTCCTTCACCTGCTCGGACATAAGAATAGCCGTACCGTCAATGGTTTTTAGATTAGGCACCTGAGAGATATCCTCCTCGGTAAGTGATTTGATGTCAAACACATCGTCCTCTCCGTCCCAAAAAGGTATCAACTGTGCATATATTTCATTGCCCCCATCAAAATACAGTTCTGTAACCAAAGCAGCCAAAGATACAGGAATGAGCAAATCCATAAACCATTTCTCTACCTCAGGAATGACTTCAAAGTAATAGTCCTCTGGATCTATGTCACGCTCGGTATAGTTTTCACAGAAATCATATACGTCAAACTTGGGTTTTAGCACCTCTTGGACATACATCAGCTCTTGTACAACTGCCAATTTAAAATTAAAGCTCTTGAACCGCGCACATTTTTCTTCTGTCAAAAGGAGAACCCACTTGTTGGGATCTTTCTCCTTAATTGAAGGAACTTCGTTAGGGATATAGCTCAGCTCGTAATCACGAAAAGGCATCGTCTCTTGTACTACGCGCCTCATTATCGCTTTCTTAGAAAGGCCTTCAAGGTCATTACTTAGCTTTTCGGTATAGAGACAGCTAATATTCCAACTATCTAACGCTATATCAAGCCCGAACGAATCCATACTTTGCTCTTTGGAGATATAGGACAAAGGAGATTTTCCTGCTATGGTAAAGTCCCCCGTAAAGAGTCCCTTAGGACGCAGCGCAAAATAATCAAAGGTTACTGTACGCTGCCAATCCTTATCCTCCAGTACCCTACAGGCAAGCGTGGCTAAGGTTCCGCCCTTTTTCTCAAAGGCATAGATACCTAAGCTGTCCCATAAGTACATAGCGCTGTAAGGGGAATCCTCATCCGTTATGAGAGTGATCCGAGGTTTGCCCAAGGCTTCTGTAAGGCGAGACACAGAAAACTCTAACAAAAGTTCGTTATTGATGAGCAGCCCTGAGTTGCTGACGTCTATAGCTATTTGTTTTTTTATTATTGACCCTAAAAAATTCTTTATACTCATGAAATTTAGAAACGACTTACATTATTTGACCTTCACCCAAAAATATTCGTTTTCTTTAGTAAAAAAGACATGCCATTGTCCATTGATCTTAAAGGCTTTTAGGCAACTTGGCGTATTTACGCTTGAAAGCTCTTCCACAGGAAAATACTGGTATAACAAAGAGCTTTCTCCCTTCAGGGCGTGTGTATCTTTGTCAAGGCGTTGCATCTTTAGCCCGCTGAAAAAGCCATCATAATACTCATAAAAAGCCACAATAGCATCCTCTTCCTGCTCCATAATTCGGGTGTCATAGATATCATCCGGCGAAGATACACTGTGCTTTTGCGAAGGAGAGGCAATAGAGTAGAAGTCAAAAGTATCATTGGCATCCATATCTCCATAATACTGTTTTTTTCCCCAGCTTAGATAAGTAGTTCCCCACTCAAATTCCTTCCCTAAAAGAGTCTTTTCAAGTAGCTTGGTAGCATTGCACTTTAGAAAATAGACCCCCTTTTCTGTTTTCAACTGAAATACAAAGTTATCTGTCGCTCCTGTGGCAATATCTTGTGTGTGGTGCTCTAACTTCTTAGGATTGTCCAGTAAAGGGTTGAGCGGTATCTTCCCCTCTATCTTACCTGTTTTAGTATCAAGGGTCATCACTTGATACTCCTTTGTATCTATTTTTTGCACAAGAGAATACATACATTCAGCAGTGGTGTAGCACTGTACTATTTCATATTCAATATCTTGATAAGAGGCTTTACGATAAGACCTGTTAGGCTCAGGAACTACATCAGCAGAGGCTATCTGCTGATAGAAGAGAGAATCATTTACCCTTTTAGGAACATATTTTGCCCAGACAAAATGACTATTAAGCGTATATAGTGTATCTCTTTGTGCATAAAAAGTCACAAAACCAGTAGCATCAGGCTGCTTTTTTGAATAGATACGTCCTCGTTCTACTTTGTCATTTTGAACATCAAACACCAAGAGTTCTTGTCCTGAATAATACTGAGGTCTTTCGTCAAGGCTATATACTTTCTGAGTCTCTTTGTCCAAAGCATAGAGCCTATAGCTGTCAATAGATTCCTGAAAAGATTCTATATGAGCAGGTAAGTTTTTGACCGAGGGAAAGGAGTAGTTTTGGAACTGTTGCCACCATTTCCGCCAATCTTCTTGGGTAGGCTTCTCGGGTAAGAAAACAATACCTCCTAGAAGATAGCTTAGTGAGCTTAACTTTTCTTGGGCTAACTCACTCATTAGCTCTTGTTCCTTAAGTTCCTTGGAACCTCCAACCATTTTCCCATCCTTATCCACTCCGTCCCAATGCATTATTCCTATGGTAGTTACTTCTTGTTTGCTAGACAAAGCCTCTATCCATTGGGGGATATCTCGAAAGTCATCTCTATTGTTAATCTCTTGATAGTAGATAGGGATTCCTTTTTTGATTTTCTCCATAGGGGATAAGGGCAGTTCTTCAGGATAAGAGAGGGTTATTTTCTTGCCTTGCTTATCGGTATAGAAGGCTTTCTTAGTATAATAGACATCAGGCGCATTAGGAATCGGGAGTATCTCAAAAGAAATAGGGATATCGTACTTGTAGGTAATTTTGTCCCCAAAGAGAGGAATCAACAAGATATGAGAAGTCCCCAACCTCTTAGCATCCAAGGGGCTGAGCTTAAGGAAATAGGCTCTATCCTCAAGGAGATATACATTGCCTTTCTCTAATACAAAGAGTGCTTTTCGGATATTGCCATAGAGGTTAATCGTGCGATACTCCTGCTTGAACTCACCTTTAACTACGCTACCTTGTGCTAAAGACGTGCAGGAGAAGATGAAAAAGAAACTAAGGATACATATTCTCATAATGATTTATTTAAGCTAAGGGCAAAGGTAATGAAAATTCCCCTTTTTTTATATGCTATTTAAATAAAAATTCGTAACTTTGCCTGTCTTTAATCTTAAAAATGCAAAAAAGACAAGTTAAGTATTAATTTTCAATCTATTTACAATGAGTACCATTAGAGAATTAGAACCTAAGGAAGTGTGGAATCGTTTTGCGGATATTAATGCCGTACCACGTCCTTCTAAAAAAGAACAGAAAATAACTGCCTTTATGGTAGCTTTTGGGCAAAAACTTGGTTTAGAAACCAGTTCCGATGCCATTGGAAATGTGATTATCCGTAAGCCTGCTACACCAGGTTACGAAAACAAGAAAACTATCATTCTTCAGTCTCACTTGGATATGGTGTGCCAGAAAAATAATGACACCGTATTCGATTTTGATAACCAAGGAATAGAAACCTATATAGATGGCGATTGGGTACGTGCCAAAGGAACTACTCTTGGTGCAGATAATGGAATGGGAGTAGCTGCCATTATGGCAATTCTTGAAAGTAAGACTATTGCACACCCTGCTATAGAAGCCCTTTTCACCACTGATGAGGAAACAGGAATGACTGGAGCTAAGAAGCTTAGTTCTGATGCTCTTACAGGAGAGATTCTCCTTAACCTTGATACAGAGCTTGATACTGAAATTGAAATCGGTTGTGCGGGAGGAATAGATGTTTCTGCTTACTCTGATTACAAAGAGGAAGCTACCCCTCAAGATGTAGTGGCTTACCAGCTTACTGTAACAGGGCTCCTTGGAGGACATAGTGGTATGGAAATTCATATTGGACGTGGAAATGCCAACAAGATTATGAACCGTATGCTTTTCCAACAATATGAAAAATATGGTTTGCGTCTTGCTCATTTACACGGAGGAGGTTTACGTAATGCTATTCCTCGCGAGAGTGTAGCTATTGTGGTAGTACCAGCTCAGCATAAGGTTGCATTTGAGAAAGAATTTGCTGAAAATGCTTCTCATATTTTCAAAGAGTTACAACCTGTAGAAGCACATTTATCTATCACTTTCAAGGAAGTAGAGCGCCCAGAGAAAGTAATGGAAGCTAAAGCACAACAAGCTTTTGTAAGAGCTGTTGCAGCGGCTCCTTGTGGGGTATACGTGATGAGCCGTAATGTAGAAGGACTTGTAGAGACAAGTAACAATATTGCTAACGTAAAAGCAGAGAATGGAAAGATAACAATACTTTCAATGACTCGTTCCTCTGTAGAAAGTAGCAAACAGGATTTGGCAAATAGCCTTGCTGCAACTTTTGAATTGGCAGGCTATAAAGTAGAATTCTCAGGACAATACCCAGGATGGGAGCCTAATCCTAACTCTCCAATCTTACACGTACTAACAGAGGTGTACGAACGTCTTTTCCAAGAAAAACCTAATGTAGCAGCTATCCACGCAGGATTGGAATGTGGTCTTCTAGGAGAGCACTTCCCTCATATAGATATGATTAGCTTTGGACCTACTATTCTTGGAGCGCATTCTCCTAACGAAAGGGTAAGCATCAAGTCTGTACAAAAATTCTGGAAGTATCTCTTAGAAATTCTTAAAAATATCCCTGAAAAATAAAA
>CAJZFM010000161.1 GCA_915070235.1 uncultured Capnocytophaga sp.
TGAGCAGTAAGCAGTGAGCAGTGAACAGAAAGCAGAAGGCAGTCAACAGTGAAAAACTTGTATAGTTCCATATTATTACTACTTGTACTTTTAAGTAGTTGTAGCCCTAAAAGGAAGGTGCCTGTCAATGAGGAGCCTACTCTTTTTAGCAGGCTGGGAGATCGTGAGTATTGGAGAGAGCGCTATTTAGAGGCTCTGTGGAAAGAGAAAGAGGCAAAGTATTTGCAAGATTTTTATGAAAAACCCCTAATCAATGAGCAGGATATAGCTCTTTTGCAATCCTTCATCAAGCCATGGTTGGACTTTTATCACATTGACCTTCATCAGGCACGACTTACTCATACAGAAGAGCATGTCCCTATCAATGCAGGGCAAGATAAGGAGAGTCTCTATTACCACCCTTTTGAGGCAGCAGATGATGTAGGTGATGATCTCTGTAACCTCTATTCTCCTGATAAGATGCGCTATGTCAATGAGTACAAAGGGTGTGAGATCTCCGATGGCAAACTTTCTTTTAACATGGACGACAGTCAGAACATCAACCTTACTGACCGAAGGCTACGACACCATACCATGATCCTCTTTTTAGGTTCCCTTGAGGTATCTCATGATGTGTTTTGGAAGGATAACGATGTCTTTGCTATTGTTGGCTATTCAGAGGCTACACTTGACGAATACTATATCCACCTTTTTGATATAAAAAATAGCCTTGTCAAGAAATATGAGATCCTTGACAATGGCTATACGCCTACTACTTACTACCCTTCCAATACTATCAAGAAAGCAATAGCTAAGGGCTATACATATAAGTGAATAGTGAATGCTGACAATCAGCAGCCTTAATCAATGGTGACTCAATGATTAGTCACTATTCGTAATCCACTGTTTTGATGCGGTTACCTTTCTCATAGATGACTTCAGCGGTGAGCTTACCAGAGGCATCATTATATTTCCAAGTGCCGTCTCTTTCGTCATCTTTGAAATTGCCTTCTATACGTACCTTACCGCTGGGGTAATATTCCTTATAGCCACCCTGCAAGTTCCCCGCTACATAGGTATATTGGTTGCGTAGCACTCCCTTGTCATTGTATTCCTTCCAAACGCCTTCTTTGAAGTTGTTCTTGTACATACCCTCTTCCTTCAATGTGCCATTACTATTGTATTGCACATATTTCCCATCCTTACCATCGTTCTTATAGTTGATTTCCTCCTTTAACTTACCATTATTAGAGAAAAATTGCTTCTTGCTGACCAATTTATCCTCATTAAAAGTCTCTTGCTGTACCAATATACCCGCATCGGTATAGACTTTCTTATCGCCATGGAGCTTAAAGTCTTTATAAGAAACCTCACTCCCTACCTTTCCATTTTTATAGAACTCACGCTGGGTATAAGTTCCCTTGTCCTTATATTCTTTTTCTTCGCGAGGCAGTCCATTTTCCCATACCTCTTGCCACTTTCCTGTAGGCTTATCATTGTCATAATACTCAGTGGAAGTATAGTCGCCACGATCGCTGACTATCTTTTGCCATTGCTTGCCATGGAGCTTACCCTCTTTATAGGTCTCTATACGTTGGAGTTTTCCGTCACTATCATATACCTTCCATTCGCCATTGGGTTTGCCGTCCTTGTAGGAGAGTTCCTTATAGAGCTTACCATTGCTACTATATTCCTTGCAGATGCCGTCCAACTTTCCATCCTTGTAGTTGCGTAATTCCTTTTCCTTACCCTCGTCGTTGTACTTAACACTCTTTCCGTTAAGCACTCCTTTTTTGAAATTCTGTTCTGCAAGTAGTTCTCCACGGCTACTGTAAGACTTAAGCGCTCCGTCCATACGACCTTTTTCAAAGGTAACCTCATAATAGGCACCCCCGCCAAGGGCTACCTTATAATGTCCTTCCAAGGGTTCCCCTGTTTTTTCCAATTTGTACAAACGCTCCGTACCGAACACTTGTTCGTCTATCTCGTCATCGGAGAGGAATTTTTGTGCATACCCTCCTAAAGAGGCAAATAAAGTAATAATAAAAAAGAGTTTTCTCATACTCATAACTGTAAATTATTAATTGTCAAATATTAATGATGTGTCAATAGTCATTTGTCATTAGTCACTATTAAAGTCTTCCTCTGTATAGTCCAGAAAATACTCCAAGTCTATAACCGTTTGATAATCTTTAGGGAGCTTGGTTAGGCGTATTTCTTTTCCTTTGGCAGTATCATAGAAATCCCTAATGCGCTTGGCTTTTAGAAATGTTTTTCCCTTAGTGGCTACATCGGGTAGGATATACTCCAAGGTATCCAACGCCTCTCCACGCCAACGATATTTGTACAGCTCTACATGACCAGGGTGCCCGTAACCTACGCCACGAATAAGATGCTCCTTAGGATAAAAAGTTGGGTTTATCAGTTCTATATAGGAAAGTTGTCCCTCTTTTTTCTCTGGGGAGAGGTAGAGGTAATAAATATCTCTCCTACAACAACCCGAAGAAGGATAGAATCTCAGTGCAAAATCTTTGACCTTATCTCCATTGGCATCAAAAATAGTATCAGAGGGAACTGTCATCCAAGAAAAATACTTAGAGAGTTTCTCCTGCATAGCATTGTGATCAATTCTATATAACCTTACCAAAGTATTTACATAATCAGACGCATAGATAACTGCATAATAAGTTTCTTCAAAGTATTTTTGTACCTTAATATCAACCCTAATATGAGGTGTATCACCCTCTCCCTTATCAAAATCATAGGTATATTCCCAATCCTCCCCATGAAAAGAATCCGCTATTTTCTGGAGCGCATCTACAATAGCCTTCTCCAAGAGGAGCTCATTTTCTACATTCTTAGAAAAATAGTGCTGCTCCTTAGCCTCAACAACTGTATCGGAAGCTATCTGAGAGGATTCTTCTTGCTGCTTGGGAGAAGAGAGGCACCCTATAAGCATAAGAAAAGAAAGAAAGTAGCTATATTTCATAAGATAGGCAGAAAAAATAATATGCCGACAAATATACAAAATTTTTTTCAACAAACGCCTTTTATTCATGATTTTTTTGTAATTTTACGGCCGTTTTTTATGTATTACGTATTTTATGGATAAAAAGAAATTTTTAACCCTCACCACTACAGGGTTTGCCCTTTTTGCGATGTTTTTCGGGGCAGGTAACTTAGTGATTCCCCCCTATATAGGACTGAAGATGGGAGCGGCCAGTGGCGCTGCCTTTGTGGGCTTTTTCCTTTCAGGCATCTTTATCCCTTTCTTGGCGGTGCTGATGGTCAGCTCCGTAGGTACCACTTTCAGCGACTTAGGCAAGCGATTTCCTGCGCCTTTTGTCAATAGTTTGGTAGTGCTGACCATTGTGGTTTTTGGGCCTATTGTATGCGTACCTCGCTCAGGCTCCACCACTTATGAGGTAGCGATAGAGCCTTTTTTCCCTGCGGTAGGCAAGATCACCTTCGGAGCAATCTTCTTTGCCATTACCCTGTTTCTGGCCTTATCTCGTTCCAAATTGGTAGATATTATAGGGCGTTGGCTGACCCCAATACTATTCCTTTCTCTGATTGTTCTGATCGTAGAAGGCACTATGAATGCTCCCAAGGGACTCACCGATAATGGAGTAGGATTCAGAGAGGCTTTTACTTTTGGCTTTTCCACAGGTTACCTTACTTTGGACGTGCTTTCAGGGGTGATTTTCTCAGGACTGATTATCTCGGCTATCATACAGAAGGGTTATAGTTCAGAGCGACAAAAACGAGAGATTACCATTCTTTCGGGTATCATTGCCGCAGGATGCTTGATATTTATCTATGGAGGTTTGCTGTATCTGGGGGCTACTTCCGATGTGGTTGCAGGAGAGAATGTCAAGTATATAGATATCCTCAAGCACATAGCCCACAATGGTTTGGGTAGCTATGGAGCGGTCATTATTTCAGTAGCGGTAGCCTTCGCCTGCCTGACTACGGCTGTGGCTATTGTCTCTGCTATGGGGGCGATATTTGAGACCCTTAGTCATGGACGTATTCCTTACCGCTGGGGTGTATGGGCGTGCTGTATTGTGTCCTTTGTGCTCTCTATCCAAAGCGTAGATGAGATTATCCACTATGCGGGTTATATCTTGGATTTCGTATATCCTATTACCATAGCCCTGACGCTCTTTATGCTCATATTCGGCAAGCGGGTAAAGGCAAAAGCTCCTTATATCATAGGCGTGAGTTTTACAGCGGTTTTTTCAGCGATATTTGTCATAGGCAACCTTGTAGGCAGCGAAACTCTCAAATCCGTACAAATGAGCCTTCCTTTAGCTCAATACCACATAGAATGGCTATTGCCTGCTTTTGCTGTGTTTGGAATCACTTATTTAGAGACTAATGACAAGTGATTAGTGATTAATAGCAATAATGATTAAGGCCAAGGAGAGGTTCTCTTTGGTCTTTTTTTAGTGACAAATTATAATCCCTGTTTTATAAGACTCATTACATATTCCAAGTGTTTGGTATCAGAAACTATTATTTGATAATCTCCATTACCATGATGTCCTAATTCGGAGATATCTTTAGTAAGATTCTTAGGATCTTCCAAATCTCCTTTCTTTACATTGATAAAGATTTTTAGGCCTTTACTCAAAATCTGGATATCTGCAATATTCTTTCTATCTTTCTTAAAAGCAATATATATTTTCTTAGGGACAACCACTATTTCTGGAGAAAGATTTAAAATAGCTTGCTTGAAATCATTATAGAGTTCTATGACCTCTTCTGTTTTTCCTTGGTAGAAATCTTCCTCTTCATAAGTTTTTATTTCTTTAGTAATTTCGGATAGTTCTGTATCCTTTTCTGATGTTGAGGTAAGTTTTATACTGGGAGCAGCTTGTGATTTTTGAACTCCATCTATAACAATGATATTATTCTCAAATCGCTTTACTTCCCATAATTCTATATTCAAGTCCTTGAAATCCACTGCTTGTTTCTGCGTCTGATTAAAGGCAGGACTTACAAACACAATTTTACTTTGTGACCAATCCACTTCATTCTTTTTAAGGCTTTTATCCAATGCCTCATTGTATTCTAATACAAAATCTGCTTTATATTTAAGCAAAGTATTAAGATAAGCCACTCCTTGATCAAAAACACTATAGTTATGACCTCGCTTATATTCTATAATAACAAAAGCTCCGTTTTCTATATCAAAAGCGAGTGTATCTATACGTTGATTTTGAATAGAAAACTCTGACTTTACCAACTCTAATCCTGTTATTTGAAATAAATTCTTTTCAAATAATTGCTGTATCTCCTTTTCTAACTTGAAAGGAACTTCTCTAAGGTCTAACAAAGAGGATTTGTTATCTTGAAATAATAGCATCTTAAATAATTAATTGATTAGCAATATCTTATATAGGCACGAGCTACAAGCTCGCGCCAGCAAAGGGGTATGCAGTGGTTAGTGATT
>CAJZFM010000162.1 GCA_915070235.1 uncultured Capnocytophaga sp.
TCATTTATGAAAAAATATTTTTTTACTTTCGGTGCTTTGCTATTGTCCTCTACTGTAGCTATGGCACAAAAAATCAACTTTGAAGAATACGACTTGCCCAATGGGCTCCACGTAATCTTGCATCAGGACAACTCAGCTCCTGTGGTTACTACCACTGTTATGTACCACGTAGGGGCCAAGGATGACCTCCCTGGCAAATCAGGCTTCGCCCACTTCTTTGAGCACTTGCTCTTTGAGGGAACCAAGAACATTCCCAGAAGCCGTTGGTTTGACATTGTTTCTTCCCATGGGGGCGATAACAACGCCTTTACCGATGTGGATAAAACCTACTACTATGAGACCCTCCCCTCCAACAGCCTACAACTTGCCCTCTGGATGGAAGCCGAACGTATGCTACACCCTGTAATCAACCAAATCGGGGTAGATACTCAAAAAGAGGTTGTTAAGGAAGAAAAACGCGAAGGTACCGACAATGTGCCTTACGGAAAGATTATCTACATGCCTGTAGTGCAGAATCACCTCTTTGATAAGCACCCCTACAAGCACCCTACCATAGGAAGTATGGAGGACTTGAACTCGGCTAAGCTCGAAGATTTTATCCACTACAATCAGCGCTATTACAACCCTAACAACGCCGTACTAGTAGTAGCTGGAGACTTCCAAAAAGATCAGGCAAAAAGCTGGATAGAAACTTACTTCGGCCCTATCCAAAACCATGTATCCAAGCCTGTACGCAACTACACTATGGATGCTCCTATCACCCAAACCAAAAAGGTAACCGATTATGATGCCAATATCACCGCTCCTGCTAAAGTATTGGCTTGGCGTACTCCTAAAATGACCGAGCAAGATGCCCGTGTTATGGACTTTATTCAAGCCATTCTTGCCAATGGAGAAAGCTCTCGCCTCTACAAAAAAATGGTTGAAGAGAAAAAAGAAGTGCTCCAATTCATCTCCTACACTTGTAACTATGAGGATACAGGTATTCTTATGATTGCGGCCGTAGCGCAAGATGCTCCTTTGGAACAACTTACCAAAGATATGGACGAGGAAATCACACGCCTACAGAATGAACTTATCTCTGAAAAGGAATACGAAAAACTCCTTAACCTCTTTGAGACTACTTATGTGGCTACCAATTCCAATGTACAAGGTATTGCTTACTCCCTTGCGATGGATTACACCTTCTTCAAGGACACCAACCTTATCAATAAGGAATTGGATCTTTACCGCAAGGTAACCCGCGAAGACATTCGTCGTGTGGCCAAAAAGTACCTCAATGCAAACCAACGTTTGGAGATTGATTATCTCCCTGAAAAAAAGTCCAACTAAAAAAACACTTCCATGAAAAAAATATTTCTCTCAAGCATCGCCTTGCTTGCTCCTCTTTTCTTGTCTGCTCAGATTGACCGCGACAAGATGCCTGAACCCACTCAATTGCCTTCCTTTACCTTGGGTGAACCTTATGTAAAGAAGCTCCCTAACGGCCTTACCCTCATGGTTGTGGAAGACCATAAGCTCCCCCATGTCTCTGTAAGCCTTACCCTTGACCGCCCCCCTATTGATGAGACTCAAAAACCAGGGATGTACTACCTCACCTCCGAGCTTATGGGAGGTGGCTCTAAGAGCATTTCCAAAGAGGCTTTCGTAGAAGAAACCGATCGCTTAGGAGCTACCGTATATATCACTGTAGATGGAGGTTCTACCTACTCACTTACCCGCTATTTTCCCCGTGTATTAGAGCTTTTCGCTGATGCGGCTATACACCCTAACTTCACTCAAGCAGAATTGGACAAGGCTCGCGACAAAGCTATCGCTTCTCTTAAGGCAGATGAAAACAGCGCTCAGAGCATCATCTACCGCCTTAACAGCGCTCTTACCTATGGTAAAAACCACCCTTATGGAAGTTTCTATACCGAAGAATCTCTTAAGAAGATCACTCTTGATGATATTACCAACTTCTATAAGACTTATTTCTCTCCCTCTAGTGCCTATATGGTAGTAGTAGGAGATGTGAAGACTGAGGAAGTAGAAAAATTGGTTATGAAAGACTTCCATGACTGGCTTCCTGCTACTCCATTACAGCTAAGCACCCCTACCCCTCGTGATGTACAATACACTCAAGTGAATCTTGTAGATGTACCTACTGCTGTACAAACCGAAATCAGTGCTTTCAACCTCTATCCACTCAAGATGAGCGATAAGGATTATTTCGCCGTGAAGGTACTCAACCAAATCCTTGGAGGGGACTATGGTAGCTATATCAACATTAACCTACGTGAACAACATGGTTATACCTATGGCGCACGCTCTTATATGGGTACCAACCGCTTTACCTTGGCCAACTTCTTTGTCTCTGTCAGAGTACGTAATGAAGTAGCTGCCAAGTCCGTAGTAGAAATCCTTAAGGAAATCAAGCGTATCCAAACAGAGAATGTAAGCGAGCAGAAACTCAAAGAGGTAAAAGGACAACTTATCGGTAGCTTTGTGATGTCCACCCAATATCCCTCTACCATAGCCGACCTTGCAGTAACTCGTGAGGTTCAGAAACTCCCTTCAGATTTCTATAACAACTATATCAAAAACATAGAAGCTGTAACTGTAGCCGATGTAAAGCGTGCAGCCAACAAGTATATCAAATACAACAATTTACGCTTTATCATCGTCGGAAAAGCAGACGAATTTGTCAAAGAATTAGAACAACTCAAACACAATGGAAAACCCCTTCCTGTGTTCTACTATGACAAATACGCCAATAAAATCAAATAATAATGATTAATGGTTAATGATTAATGGTTAATAGTTTAATAACTATTGGCATTAATCATTAACCATTATTGGCATCAATCATTATTTTTGGTATATTTTTTGCTGTCTTATTTCCAAATCAAATTTTATACAAATGAAATCTTTCTTCACTTTTGCTCTATTAGGGTTATTGCTGACAGGTTGTGCCAGCATACAGGTAAGTTCAGACTTTGACAGCAAGGCACCTTTTGCCCAATACAAAACCTTTGCTTTCTTAAAAGAAGGTGTTGATAAGGCAGAAATTTCTGATTTGGACAAAAAACGTATCTTAAGAAGTATCGAGAAACAAATGACCGAGAAGGGTTATACCCTATCGGAAACACCCGATATCTTCATCAACTTCTTCACTCGTGAGCGCGAGCGCCAAGACATCTACCAGAGTGTAGGCATCGGTTGGGGTTGGGGACCTGTATGGGGAAGTACTGTACAAGTGGCACCTACCACCACCGAAGGTATCCTCTTCATTGATATCATTGACGGCAAACAAAAAGACCTCATCTGGCAAGGCAAGGGTTCAGGTATCCTCTCCGAACGCGCCAACAAAGACGAACAAATAGATAAGTTCGTCAGTGAAATCCTCAAGCAGTATCCGCCAAAAGTCAATGACCAATAATGAGTGATTAATTGCTAAATTGACCATTTAGCTCATGGATACGCGTTTTTTAAGTGTTAAATACAGTTAATACTATTGGTGAAATTTTACATAACCACCCCTTGTTGATAGCGCAACCCCTTATATTCAAAGGGAAAAACGCGTTAAAAAAAAAGTTATCAACAAATGAAAAAAAAATAAAAAAATGCTTTTTGTATCAAAAAAAAGTAGTAACTTGCGCCAAAATTGAACAATTAGAAAATTTTATTTAGAAATGAATATGCAAAGTTTAAAAAGACCTATGTTAGCCTGTCTTTTAGCAGCAACATTCCTTGTGGGCTGTGGTAATAAAAGCGGTGACAAAAACACCTCTAGTGCTACAGGTTGGAAAATCAATGCTAAAGAAGGTGGCTTTCAATACAACACAAATTTCAAAGAGCAAGTAACTGGACCTGGATTGGTATTCATAGAAGGGGGTACCTTTACTATGGGTAAAGTACAGGACGACGTAATGCATGACTGGAACAACACTCCCAGCCAACAGCACGTGCAATCCTTCTATATGGATGAGACAGAGGTTACTAACAAGATGTACATGGAGTACCTTGACTGGCTCAAACAAGTATTCCCGCCTGAGGATAAGGACGGACACTATAAGAATATCTACTTAGGTGCGCTGCCTGATACCCTTGTGTGGAGAAGCCCTTTGAGTGCCAACGAAACCATGGTTACCGACTACTTGCGTCACCCTGCCTTTGCTAACTACCCTGTAGTGGGTGTAAGCTGGGTACAGGCTGTGCAATTCAGTTCTTGGCGTACCAACCGTGTGAATGAGGCTATCCTCGAACAAGACGGATTTATCCAAAAAGGTTCTCGCTACCAAGTAGATGCTGAGAGTACTTTCAGCACCGATACTTATCTAAATACTCCTGAGAACTCTTATGGTAGAAAAGTAACTGAGTTTGCTGGTAAAAAAGCAACCAACAAGGATGGAAATACTACTTATGCAAAACAAACTGAGGGTATTCTCCTTCCTGAGTACCGACTCCCTACCGAAGCAGAATGGGAATATGCTGCCAAATCACTCAATGGTATTCGTGAATACAACAGTATCCGCGGACGTAAGAAATATCCTTGGGCTGGTCGCTATACTCGTAACGGAAAACGTTCTTCTTTGGGTAACCAATTGGCTAACTTCAAGCAAGGACAAGGGGACTACGGAGGACTTGCTGGATGGAGCGAAGATAAAGGTGATATCACCTCAGAGGTAAAAACATTTGAACCTAATGACTTTGGTTTGTATGATATGGCTGGTAATGTGGCTGAGTGGGTAGCCGATGTATACCGTCCTCGTGTAGATGATGAGCTTAGTGACTTCAACTACTTCCGTGGTAACGTATATACAAAGAACAAAATCGGTGAAGATGGTAAGTTTGTCGTAATTGATGCTCAAACCATTCCTTACGATACCCTTAGCAACGGACGTATCTACGCTAAAAGCCTTCCTGGACAATTGGCAAAGGTAGCTGTTGATGAGAATGAAACCTATCTCCGTTATAACTTTACTACCGCTGATAACCGTAACTTCCGTGATGGTGACCGCGTATCAAGTAAGGAATATTCAAAGCTTACTCGTGAGAGAACTGAAATGAGCTTCGATTCACTCAATGCAAGCCAAAGAGCCAACGTATCTCGTACTATGTATAACTCACCTAACCAAAAGGTTATCCCTGATGGACAAGGAGGTATCGTAAAAGTATATGACCGCTCTAACGATCGTACTACCCTTGTGGATGACGAATCTCGTGTGTTCAAAGGAGGTTCTTGGAAAGACCGTGCTTACTATATTGACCCTGCACAACGTCGCTTCCTCCCTCAGTACAGCGCTACTGACTACATTGGATTCCGCTGCGCTATGAGCCGCGTAGGTGGTAAATCTAAGAAAGGTAAAACTTCCAGAGGATAAAATATAAATAAAATTTTCAATTCCATAGATAAAAAGCTGCCTTTTGGGCAGCTTT
>CAJZFM010000163.1 GCA_915070235.1 uncultured Capnocytophaga sp.
CCTCCTTGTGGTTCAGGGATATGCCATTTGTTATTGGCCTCTATCTGGGTAGGATCGTATAGGAAATGTTCCATACGTACTGTCTCCATTAGGGTACGAGAAACAACCAGAGTCTTTTCACGCTCCTGCAAAAGGCGGATAAGGTAGCTGGTATCCACTTCTCCAAACGAGGTGATAGAAAGAAAGCTATGGAAAACCTGCTTATCCCAAATGGGAAGTTGTAGCGTTTGCAGAGCTATCTGCTGGCTTAGCAGGGCTTGTTGCTCAGCGGGAATGGTGGCTCGCTTTTGCCTGTAGAGGGTGCGGAGGGCTTTCTTGTTCATATATATTGTCCTGTATAGCTATTTTTGTTCTTTTTAATTTCCTCTGGGGTACCTGTGGCTACGAGGTTTCCTCCCTGTGCTCCACCTTCTCGGCCTAAGTCTATGATATAGTCAGCACGGCGAATGACCTCTACATTGTGTTCTATCACGATAATAGAGTGCCCGCGCTCGATCAGGGCATTGAAGGAGCGTAGCAGCTTGCCGATATCATGGAAGTGAAGCCCTGTGGTAGGCTCGTCAAAGATAAAGAGGGTAGGGGTTTCTTGGTATGATTTTACTAAGAAAGAGGCCAACTTGATACGCTGTGCTTCCCCACCAGAGAGGGTGGAGGAGGGTTGCCCTAAGGTAACATAACCTAAGCCTACTTCCTGCAAAGGAAGAAGCTTTTGGGCAATTTTTTCCTGCTTGTGTTCGGTAAAGAAGGCCACAGCATCATCAATAGTGGTTTCCAATAGGTCGTGTATATTCTTCCCTTGGAAAGTAACTTCCAAAATCTCAGGCTTGAATCGCTTGCCATCACAAGCCTCACAAGTCAGATGTACATCGGCCATGAACTGCATTTCTATGGTTACCTCTCCCTCGCCTTTGCAGGTCTCACAGCGGCCTCCTTCGGTATTGAAAGAGAAGTGTTTGGCCGTATAGCCACGCATCTTGGCGAGTTTCTGGGAGGCAAAGAGCTGGCGAATATCATCATAAGCCTTGATATAGGTTACAGGATTGGAACGGGTAGACTTTCCTATGGGGTTTTGGTCGACAAACTCTACCCGCTTGATATGGGAGAACTTTCCGTCCATACTGCTGTACTCACCTATCTTGTCTGTAGGTTGGTCGAGCTTGCGCAAAAGGGCAGGGTAGAGGATATGCTTCACTAAGGTACTCTTCCCACTACCTGATACACCTGTCACTACGGTGAGCATATCCAAGGGGAAGGTAACATCTATATTCTTTAGGTTATTGGCACGGGCGCCTTTGATTTCAATAAAGTGTTTGGAGGTACGTGCTTTCTTAGGCATTTCTATAGTACGCCTGCCGCTAAGGTATTCTCCAGTAAGGGTAGGAGCCTTGAGGATCTCCTCATAAGAACCTGTGGCAACCACCTCTCCACCAAGGGTACCCGCTTCGGGGCCTATATCTATGATATAGTCAGCAGCTTTCATAATATCCTCATCATGTTCTACCACGATGACGGTGTTGCCTAAGTCTCTAAGTGTTTCAAGTACGTGAATAAGGCGTTCGGTATCTTTAGGGTGTAGCCCGATGCTTGGTTCGTCCAAGATATACATGGAGCCTACCAAACTGCTCCCCAAGGAGGTAGCCAAGTTGATACGCTGACTCTCTCCCCCTGATAGGCTATTGGACTTGCGGTTGAGGGTAAGGTAGCCCAAACCAACGTCCAATAGGTAGTGCAGGCGGTTGTGTATTTCTCTCAAGAGACGTTCGGCAACCTTCTGTTCGTATGGGCTGAGGGTGAGATTGTCAAAGAAAACCACCAAATCGGAGATAGGCATAGAAACCAAATCAGAAATGGATTTGCCCCCTACGCGTACATAATTGGCTTCGGGGCGGAGTCGCTTGCCTCCACAGGCATAGCAGGTAGTCTTACCACGGTAGCGAGCAAGGAGTACGCGGTTTTGTATCTTATAGTTCTTTTCCTCCAATTCCTTGAAAAAGGCAGTAAGCCCTGTAAAGTACTCATTGCCGTCCCATATAAGCTGCTTTTGGGCTTCAGTAAGCTCGTACCAAGGGCGGTGAATAGGAAAATCAAACTTATAGGCATTATTGACCAACTGATCTCTGAACCACGACATGGTCTCACCACGCCAAGGATAAATCGCGTTGTCATATACCGAAAGGGAGGTGTTGGGTACGATGAGGGTCTCATCAAGCCCTATGGTATCACCATAACCCTCACACACAGGGCAAGCTCCATAAGGATTGTTGAAGCTAAACAGATGTACATTAGGCTCCAAGAAAGTAATCCCATCAGCTTCGAACTGGTTGGAAAAGTGACGTTCCTCTCCTGTGGTTAAGTCCTCCACAGAGCAAACGCCTTTTCCCTCAAAGAAAGCGGTACTTACCGAGTCGGCCAAGCGCTGGGCGGTCTCTTCTTCGTGATCCACTACGATACGCTCTATGACTAATTGAAAGTCGCTTTTGACCTTTTTGAAATCCAAATCACTAAGGCGTACAACTTCCCCTTGGTACTTAATACGCGCATATCCCTGTTCTTCCAATAGGCGGAGCGTCTGCTCGTAGGTACGCCCAGCACTAAGCGTAATAGGGGAGAGGAGCAATAGCTTGTGCTCATCGGGAAAAGAAAGGATAAAATCTACCACATCGGAGACGGTATCTTTCTTTACCTCTCTGCCCGATATAGGGGAAAAGGTATGCCCTACTCGTGCAAAAAGTAGCTTTAGGTAGTCATATACTTCGGTGGAGGTACCCACTGTGGAGCGAGGATTGCTGGTATTGACTTTCTGTTCAATAGCAATAGCAGGGGAGATGTTCTCAATGAAATCCACCTTAGGCTTGTCCAACCTACCCAAGAACTGACGGGCATAGGAGCTCAGGCTTTCCACATAGCGGCGTTGTCCCTCTGCATAGAGGGTATCAAAAGCTAAAGTAGATTTTCCAGAGCCTGAAAGCCCCGTTACCACCACTAATTTTCCCTTGGGAATAGCTACACTGATGTCTTTGAGATTATGTAATTTAGCTCCTTTGATAAGGATTTGTTCTTCTTTCATTTTTTCACTTTTCACTTTTCACTTTCTTGGTACCACTGTGCATACTTCACATAAGCATTGGCGATACGGTTGATTTCTCCTTCGGTGAGTTCAGGGGAGATGTCCTTAATCTTCTTAGCAGGGACACCAGCCCATACCTCACCTGCGCCTATATGGGTACCTTTGGTAACAACAGCCCCTGCCGCTACGATAGAGTTGCTCTCCACCACACAGCCGTCCAAGACAATCGCCCCCATACCAATAAGTACATTGTCCTTAAGAGTACAGCCATGTATGATGGCGTTGTGCCCTATGGAAACATTGTTACCGATGGTAGTAGAGGTTTTCTGGTAGGTACAATGCACCATGACATTGTCCTGTATATTCACTTTGTTGCCGATAACGATAGCATTCACATCGCCCCTAAGGACGGCATTGTACCATACGCTACAATCGTCCCCAAGGGTAACTTCGCCGATAAGGACAGCAGTCTCGGCTATAAATACGTTCTTTCCTATAATCGGGGCTTTTCCCCTAATTTCTCTGATGATAGGCATAAAATGGTTTATTTCTTCTTAAATCTTTCTGGAGCTTCTATATACTCTTGCATTACCTCCTCATAACGCTCATAACACCGGTTTACAAAGGCTTGCATTTTAGGCTTTAGCACTTCAAGAGTTCCTTTTGTTGCTTCAAATTCTTCATAGGTACCTCCTCCGTGACCTGTTACCAAATACCCTAATATATCTACCTCATTATCTATATATTGGTAAAATAAACAAAGGTCTAATAGGTCTATATCCTTTTCGTTCAAGTATTCTTCTTTCCAAAGGAGCGAAAGATATTTTTCATATGGATAATTATCCCCTTTGTACTTACTACAATAGTCTTCGCTTATGATGTTTGCTATTTCTTCTCTATCTATTAGGCGTGCTCGGTAGTGGTCATAAAGTTCATTGATGAATGTATCTATCTCAGAGTAGGCGGTATGATAGAATTTGTTGAAGATACTTATGAGCTTTCCTATACTATCAAACTCTTGACTCTTACATACACTTAGCTCATCAGTAGCTATACACAAGGCTTCGTAATCACAACGCAGGTAATCCCTCCACACCGTGAACCTTTTTAGGTGTGTTTCGGTTTCGAAATCTACCACTATGCCCTGATTATGTTCCCCAAAAGACCTTATGTTCTCTTCGGGGATTTTCTTTTCAAGCACTTCTTTTATAAAGGGTTCTACATCAATCATAGATAAGGGGGGTATTAGGGAACAAATACATCATAGATAACGACTTCCTCAGCCCCATCGTTCATATAGCACGAAAGAGCAAGCATTAGGTCACTTCTTCCCTCTTCTTTTGTCCAGAAGGGAATATATACATCAAGGCTCTTTTTCTCCTCTATAAAGCAACTTTCCGCTAGGTCAAAAGCTTCGTCAGGCAAAGGGATTATCGTATAAGGATATAGATGAATCACCTCAGCCAAATCCTCCACAAGGATATCTCCATTTTGACCCTTGCGCTCTATGGAAGCATAATCATCAATAGAGATATGGTATACCATCTCCTTGATGATAGGGATAAAAGTACTCAGTTTTAAGGCCATAGGTGTAGTTGGTTATTTATTCAGTTCCCCCTTCTTTAGCAAGAAATAGGTAGTTTCGTAAGCGGATATACATTCTTTCATTAGTTTTTCATTAGGTTGAGCTACTTTGAGCTGTTGGTAAAAAATAGGAAGCTCTACCTTAGGTTGTTCAGCCTCTGGAACTATTTTATATTGTATCTGCTCACGCAAAGGCTTGATAATGGAAAGAGTGTCAGGGGTAAGGTATCCCAGCTCTCGGTAGGTAGCTATATAGGCACGCGGTTGGTAATACCAAGTGCGGATATCCTGACCTAAGAACTTGCTCTGATAAGAAAAGTTCAAGAGTCCCATTACGGTAGGCATCACGTCTATTTGAGAAGCGAGCTTATCTATCTGTTCGGCTTCTAAGAAGTCAGCATAGATAAGGCAGGGAATACGATACCTATCCAAGGGCAATTCGGTACGCCCAGCACTCGAAGCGCAGTGGTCGGCAACAATCACAAACACCGTATCCTCAAACCAAGATTCTTTTTTTGCCAACTCAAAGAACAGCTTGAGTGCATAGTCAGTATATTTTACCCCACCTTGGCGCGATTTAGCCGTACCAGGGATATCAATGCGACCTTCTGGATAGGTAAAAGGGCGGTGGTTGCTCACGGTCATCCAGTGGTTAAAGAACGGTTTGCCTGTTTTTGCTTGGGCGTTCATCTCCTTAATGGCTTTGCGCGCCATATCCTCATCACTTACCCCCCAGATGTTGGCAAAGGTAATCTCCTCAGGAGT
>CAJZFM010000164.1 GCA_915070235.1 uncultured Capnocytophaga sp.
AAAAAAGTAGTATCTTTGCCCTTATAAAAACCGAAATATTGATTTTTATGAAAAGAATTCTTTTAGGGGCAACAGCTTTTGTAGCTTTGCTATTTTCTTCTTGTGGGAAGAATGATAATGCTTCAACAGACCTTACAGGGGCTTGGCAATTGGAATCAGCTACAGTTGCAGGACAATCACAAATACTTGGTGATTGTGATAAAAAAACTGTGTATGTTTTTACTCAGAATCAATTGACTTTTCATGAGTTTGAGACAAACAGAAGTACAAGAAATTGTGATTACGACAATCATGTAGAAACCTACAAAATAGAAGGTAATCTTATCAAGGATGCCAATGATCCAAATGAAAAAGGGATTCTTTTTTCTATTTCAGGTAATACACTTACACTAACCATGGAAGAAAATGGACAGAAGGGAAACTTAAATCTCAAAAAGATTAACCAAGCACAGTTAGATGCTATCTTAGCAACCATTAATAATGGCGGTGGAAACAACAATGGAGGCAATAATGGTGGTGGTAACAGCAATACAGGAAAAACAATTGCAAACTTAGATGGGATTTGGCAAATGGTTTCCCAGACAGAAAATGATGTTATAGCAACACTTGATGATTGTGAGAAGAAAAATTCCATGAAAATCACAGGAAATCAAGCATTAGTCTATGAATTTGATGTAGATAATGGAGTTTGCAGTCATAAAATAGGGAGAGAATCTTTTACTATTCTCAATGAAACCACTATTGAAATAGAAGGAAATAGAATTTTTGTTTCTATAACAGGAGATAACTTAACCCTGACTGTTGTAAAAAATGGTAGAAAAAAGATAATTGCATATAAACGAATCACTCAAGCACAATTAGATGCTTTATTACAGCAATAAGATAAGAAATAAGCTATAAAAAAAGAGACTATCCCAAAAGGACAGTCTCTTTCATTTTTCACTCTTCACTCTTCACTAATCTCTGCTCTTATGACTCTTTGGTTGAATCGCTTATAGAAATAAGGGAGCTTATAGAGCATTCTAAAGATAAAGGGATAACGTCCGCGGTTGTAGTTACTCATATAGTACTCCTTAGCAATATGCAGATGAGGGTGCCACTGCTCAAGTGTATGGCTATCCAGTTCGCTCCATCTAAATTCGGGGCGCTGTTCCTTGTCCATGGAGCCAAGAGAATCGTGATTTTTGGCATGACCCACAAGACTATAAGCCAACATGTCAAAAAGGAGCGTAGCTTTCTCGCATTTTTGGCAAAGGCTCTCAAAGAAAGCCTTCACTTCTGTGCGCTCAAAGTACATCAGTACCCCCTCTACAATGATAAGAATGGGCTTCTGATGTGTCTTTATGGTCTCTATCCATTGGTAATCAAAGAGGGAAAGAGGGATAAAGGTGCGCCTATCATTCTCCTCGAAGAACTTTTTACGCAACTCAATCACCTCAGGTAAGTCCAATTCGTACCAATGGGTTAGTGTAGGGCTTCCCAAGCGTTCATAACGAGCGTCTAAGCCAGCGCCCAACTGTATTACTACCGCATCGGGATGGGCTGAGAGGAAGGATTGAGCTTCCTTATCTATAAGGCTTGCCCTAAGACAGACTCCTGCTTGGCTGAATTTGGATTTGCTGAACTTGGAGAAGTCATAGTCTATCAGAGGAATCATCTCTTCTGCCTTCTTGTCTATGAGAAAGGGAGGGGAGTAGTGGCGTTCCTCAGCTTTTGCCCATAAGGTAATGAGCATGGTTTCGGGTATTTTTCCTAATTTCATAATTCTATTCAAAAGCGTGGAAATAGGCGGGGTTTCCTTGTGTGCTAAGGAGTTGTTGTACGGCTCCTGTAGCAGGGTCAAAGGAGAACAGACCTACCTTATCGGTTCCAAAAGCAGCAAATATAACCTTGTCTTTCATCTTGGTAATGAATACACTATGTCCGTCGGTAAGGGGAATACCATCTATCTTTTTGATAGTTTTGGCCTTAAGGTCAATTAAGATGGCCAAAGCACTCTTGGAGGTATAAGGATTGTCGGTATAAAGTTCGCGAATACCTACGTAAGCAACTACCTTGTCGTTACCTATATATTGTGTAGCTAAGATTGTGGAGGCCTTATGCTCATAGCCTTCAATGGCAGTAGTGGAGATATCCCAAGACTTATTGGTGTCAAACTCAGTGGCTCCTTTAGGAATACAGATAAAGCCACACTTGGTGTTATTAGGGTTGAACCCAAAATACCCTACTGTAGCGGCATAGAGATCACCAGCTTCGTTAGTGAAGAGCATACCACTACATTGGGACATAGGACGTGTAGGGAAAGTAAGCCCTGTTGCCTTTTCAGAAGCTATTTTCTCTACCTTATCGGTTTGAATATCAATGATGGCCACATCACTCTGCTGATAGTCAGTATAGGGTTGCCAGCCTTGCCCAGAATCTACTTGGTTTAAGCATACGTAGTATTTGCCATCACGGATAAGCCCCATAGCAGGTTCAGGATTGGTATCTCCATGCGCATATTGGTTTAGGGCAATTTCTCCTGTTTTCTCCATAGTTTTGGGATTGATAATCCATACAACTCCTTGACCATAGAGGGGTAAGTAAGCCTTGGAGTCACTTACTTTTTCAAGGTGTCCTACCATAGAAGCAGCAGGGGCAGGAAGGTTAGTCCCTTTGGTAAGTTTTTTAGTGGCAGGGTCATAGCTCCAACGAGTTATTCCTCCGACACCTTTCATGGTATCAAAGAGATAGACATCATTACCCACCACTTGTACAGAAGCGCCAAACTCTATTTGGTCGGCCTTGCTATTATCTATGGAGCTTGTTGCGGATAATTTGTGGAACATCTGGAGGTAAGAGCTACCACTCATACCATCGGGATTCTTAGCGGAAGTCTCCAATAGAAAATCACCTGTATATTCCTTAGCATCAGGGGTTGGGGTAGGTTGAGGGTCTTTGTTATCCTCTTTCTTGCAGGCGGTGCTTAGTACCGCGCAAGCACATAGGGTTAAGAAAAATTTTGAATACATGATAATATGATTTTTAGTTGATTTTAGAATATAACACGGAGTTTTACCCCTCCATTGATACCTGGGAGGGGACGGTTGAACTCGGTGAGCACTTTTTGGTCAGTAAGATTGCGTATTTTTCCTGAGATAAAGAGTTTGTTGTTGAGAAAACTATGCTCAAAGCCCAGATCAAAGGTCATACTACGAGGAATACGGCGCTTGTCGAGCTTGGTCATCTCAAAATCATAGTAATATTCTTCAACAAATGCATAATCCAAGAAGATACGGGTGTTCTGCCCTGTACCTCCAAAGAGGTTTTCTCGGTGAAACTCTAATCCCATATTTCCCATAAGGTAGGGGATATTGGGCATACGCTTGTCCTTGGTAGGGTTGGGTACGGTGCTGGCAGGCTCATAATCGCGAACGTCCCTGAGGTCTTGAAGGGTAGTATTCGCATAAGCATAGAGCGAAGGAAGCACATCGGCCTTAGCTTCAAACTCTATTCCCATGGTACGCATCTCTCCAAAATTTTGGTATTGGGCACCAATAAGGCCTGCTGTATAACGGATCATATCCTTTAGGTGCATATAGAAAAAGTTCAGCTCTATTTGGGCATTGGAGGGGTGCTTGCCGACCAAGTCAAAGAGGCAACCTATATTGGCACTTGTATTGTGCTCTGGGAGCAAATCACCACTGGGGACAATAGCAATCCCATCGCCTAAGAGTTCGTTTTCGGTAGGAATACGTACATCATGACCTATGGAGAGTTTCCCCATAAAGGAGGGAAGAAAGCGGTAGCGCAAGGCATCATTGATACCGAAACTGCTTTTGTTCAGATCTACATCATACTTTCCAGGAACGAAAAGGGGGGCTCGCTGGGTATGCATGGTATAGAGATAATAGCGCCCTGTGAGGGAGTTGAGGAACTTGTCGTCTGAAGTACGAAAATCGTAAGTAAGCCCACTGACCCAACTGAGCATATGAGAATCAAAATTGACCTGCTTTCCTAAACTTAGCCTCTTGAGATCGTCCTTGGGAGTACCTTTGGCCACAGAGAGTACGGTATTGAAATTAAGCGAATGCTGCTGATTGATAAGGTATTCCAAGTTGGTTTTGTTCACAAAAGAGAATTTTCGATCATCGGAATCCGAAGGGAAGTTGTAGCCCGCTTCGCCCCCATAGCGAGAGGGGGTAGGGTAGGAGGAACCGTCCCATTCGTAGCGACGGGTGGCCTTATCTATAAAGTTCATTTGGGTAAGTACCAAGCCATTGAGCATATCAAAATTCAGCCCTTCTAAGAAGAAGTTATCCTTCTTGAGCTTGGTAGCCAGTCCAGCCATAAGCGAACGGCTATGAGCCTCACGGATATCATACTCTATTCCTTGTACTTCTTTGTAAGTTTTGACCACAACAGGTTCTATTTCCACTTCGTCAAACCACCATTTGTGAGCTTTAAAGCTACCTCCTACCAGTATTTTTTGGTATTTATCATGATTGCGAGTGATATACAAGTCCTTGCGGTAAGGAGATTCAAAAGTATAGTTGTTGTCAGCGGTAGTATAGCTACCACCCACCCCAAAGGTAAGTCCTTTGTCCTTGAGGTTACGCTTGAAGACCGCTTGTAGTTTGTGGGTATTGAAAGATTCTAAACCATAACTAAGGTCGGCATATTTCTCAGGATACTCACGAATGACGATATTGACCGCCCCACCGAGGGAAGACCCACCGAAACGGGCAGGCACTACCCCTTTGTAGATCTCTATACGGTCAATCATATCCACAGGAATATCGTTGATATCAAGATAATCCGATTGTTCAGATAGGGGTAATTCGTCTATAAAAAAACCAATACGCTTACCCTCCAAGCCACGGACAGAAAGGCGAGAAGAACTTCCCACCCCACCTGAGGAGCGGATCGTAACCCCCACGGTCTTAATCAATATATCTTGTACGCTGCTGACCGTACCTCGCATATTGGATAGGTCAATTACGGTAACAGGCATGGCCTCTTCTTTCTTTTGATGGGCGATGGTCTTGGCGGAGAATACTACCTCACCGATTTCCTGCTTCTCCTGTGAGAGGGCTATATTTTGTTTGGTATCTCCGCTGATAGTGATTTTCTTGCTAACACTTTGGTAACCAAGATAATAATACCCTATAGTATAGCTGCCCTTAGGCAAAGAAGGAAGCGAGTAAAAGCCCTTTTCATTGGTAGCGGTGCCTTTTCCAGTCTCCTTGATGATAACCTCGGCATTGATAAGGGGTTCGCCTGTGGTTTTGTCTATCACTTTTCCAGAGAGACTACCCCTCTGTTGGGCATAGCCAAAAGCAGAAAAAAGCAGTAGTAAGTAAAAAATCTTTTTAAATAACATAAATGTAATGAGTTGATTCAGTGTGTTTTATTTTATTTGTTCTATGC
>CAJZFM010000165.1 GCA_915070235.1 uncultured Capnocytophaga sp.
TTAATTTCTCATAGTTATCTGCATCTTCTTTTAAAATATATTCTTCTTCATTGCCTTCATTACATTTGTAGAAGTGTTCAGAAACACCTACTACCCATAAAGGTTCTCCATAACTATACTGAGATCCAGCCTTAACATTTATGTCAGGAATTTTATATTTGGTAGCTCCTTCCTTAATCACATACAACTCCTTCTCCACAGGTACAAAGACCTCCTGTTGCTTTTCCTCTACCACAACACTTTCCCCTGCTGGCTGTTGCCTTTGAAAAAGGTTACAGCTGGTAGATAATAATGTCAAAAAGAATATGATAAAATGTTTCATTAGTTGGTTATTTGTTATTAATCAGTATTTCACCATTCATTCTCAGCGTAATGATGAATTGAGGGGGCATAACGAAAGACTTAGACTCCATTCATTTTTTTATTATAGGGCTATAAATAGCATCTTTGGGTATTGTTCTCTGTTTTTTTCCTCTGTGTATTCCTATTGCTTTACTATTTTTATTTCCGTAGTAAAGCTTTTTGTTGTTGAAAAACAAGAACTTATATTTCTCCCTTTACTACTCCTTTACTACTTCCACCCATTTAGGTAATGAGCGTGTGCCTATATTTTTAATCAAATTCCTTTCATTGGTTCCTACCACCTCCAATGAACTATCTTTTACTCCGAAAATAAGGTATCCATATGGACGATGTGCTAAGTTTGCAGCATTAGACAAGGCAGAAATATATCTCCCTAACCGTTGATTATCTGTAACATCCCCCTCTTT
Organism: uncultured Capnocytophaga sp.; assembly: GCA_915070235.1. Lineage (GTDB taxonomy): Bacteria > Bacteroidota > Bacteroidia > Flavobacteriales > Flavobacteriaceae > Capnocytophaga. The sequence continues at coordinate 771 of CAJZFM010000165.1, forward strand.
AAACTCTAACCAACTGAGTTCTCTCCCTTCTCTCAATAGGTCATCTACTAATTTTATGAGCTCTTGATTTTCCATGATTTATTACTGTTTTATTAATCACTTACAATCCATTACCAACGTGGTAATAAGTTGAGTCTGCTATTTGATCTTAATTCTTACATACTTACAAGGCTTATCCTCCTCTTTATAATTATATTCATAGCTATCTAAAGCATCCATGGCAACATACAAGCACCCATCTTTGCCAAAGAAAGTAGGTCTATTTTTAGATGCTTCGTAGGCTACCCAATAGCTAATCCAAGCGGATACTACAAGTTCGATAGCAAAAGGATCTTTGTTTAGTACCTTATATAGCGCAATAGCAGTAGCCCCTCCCATCTCTGTCACCCCTAACGTAATGATATACTTTCCATCAGGCGAAAGGTAAGGGTGGCTTTCTATTTCTGTCTCGTGCCCTGTTCTTTTATCTATAAAGAACTTATCTCCAGCCTCATAGTAGTAACCTGCTATAAGATATTGGTGTATGGGCTGCATCTCTCCCTCGTATTCATAGACTTCCAAATCATCTTGGGGAGTCATCTCTACATCCTTAAGCTTAACCACAGTATCGCTACAAGGGAGTAAGAGTATCCCCTCTTTCTTTTTTATGGCAAGTGTATCTTTTAGCAAAGGAAAATATCCATTTTTCTTTGCTTTTTGATATGCTTCATAAGAAATCATGTCAATTGTAAAGTATTTGGAAAGGGTAGTCCCCTCTTTTTCATCTACAAAAGTCTCTCCCTCCCATTTGCCTATAAAATGGACATCTTCTAATACTTCCTTGGTGAATTGGATATCCTCATAGCTTCCCATATCTTCCTTGCGAAGATACCAATCCCAATTGCTTTTTATCTTATAGAAATGCTCCGATTCCGCTTCTATCTTAAAAAGATTTCCAAAAGAATGCTCCTCCTCTTCGGGATCACTATGAATATCTGGTACTCTATATCGCAGTGCTGTAGGGCTAATCACATACAACTCCTTCTCCACTGGCACAAACGCTTCTTCTTGTTGCTTTCGCGCTTCCTCTACAACAACACTTTCCCCTGCTGGCTGTGTCTTTTGGAAAAGATTACAGCTTGCTAATAATGATGTTACAAAGATTATTGCAATATGTTTCATTGGTTATTTGTTATTAATCAGTATTTTACCTTTCATTCCCAGTGTGGTGATGAATTGAGGAGTAAGTTACAAATTGGTGCTTGTTAAGACCTATTCATAATAGGTAAAATTTCTCTCTATAAGATAGTCTAAACTATCTCTAAAGAATTTAGCTTCATAGATGCAGTTGTTATACTTATCATATTTGTAAATACTTTTACCTATAGTTTCTATGGTTCTCGTTCTTATGTTGTAGACTTTGGAAAGTTCCATCGTACAATTCCCCTTTTCATCATAAGTATAATAAACGCCTTCTTGTAGCTTTCCATCGGGAGAGAATTCCTCTTGCTGGGTCGTTTTTCCATTTTCTTCTCTCCAGAAAGTAATACTTTTAAGAACCTCTTGTACATAAGTATATCTTTCTTTCAATTTCTTATCCTCATAACAATAAGAAGTAACCACTTTGACATCTTCCATACCTATGTATTGGTCTTCTACGAGATTACCATTCGCATCATAGATATAATAAGTGATGATCTCATTTTCCTTTCTATCTTTTTCTCCTGAGTGCGTTTCGTAAGAAGTTTTCTGCCACACTTTTCCGTTAGAGAGATAGGCATAGATAGTTGTATTTTCTTCTTTGTTAATAAGACTTTTGTATTCCTCTTGGGTTAGATTTCCTTTGTCATCATAAGTGAAAGTAATTTTAGTCTGTAGTTTATTTCCAGCATACCCTGAAATACTTTCTTTTTGGTCTTTGTGATTGAACTTAGTAATATCCTTGAATACACTGGTTTTTTTCTTATCAAAATTCGTATTTAGAACGGTTTCCCTTAAGGCCACTTCTTTCCCTTTGTATGTATAAGTTTCTAAGGAATGTGCTACTTCTTTTTTGTCTTGATATTGGAAACTTTCTATACGTGAAGGTAGCCAAAGATTGTTATAAGTAAAAATCCGTTTGTAATTTACATTGCCTAAGGTATCAAATGTTTGGAATTCAGTGATATTGCCCTCCCTGTCAAAGCTATATTTGCAATGTTCGTTCGTGCTATTGAACTCTTCATCATTAGGGAACCTTTTCTTATCTACCCCTTCTGATACTTCTTCACCTATATAATAGATTCTCTCCACGGATTTTACACGCCCCTGAAGTGTGCCTCCAAAAGCTTCTAATTGTTCTTCTGTATATTTGCCTTGATCCTTCTCTTGTGCAGAAAGAGAAAAGCCAGCACAAAAAAGTAATGTTATAAAATAGGGTTTCATGGTAATAGGGTTTAAAAGGGTTTATTATCATTACAAGAGGTTAGCCAATATGCTTAAATTACCCATTCTCTAATCTAATGGATATGGGAACAAAAGGGCAGATAAGTATTCTCTTTTCTCCTCAGTCGAAAGTCCCTTATAATAATCTTCTTGTTCTAACCGCTTCTTTATGTTCTGTAAAATCTCTTTTTGTCTCTGTTTACTTTGATGTAGAGGAATAGGATTTTCTTTTAAAATTTTCTCAAATATTGAATTGATAAAAGGACTACCTTTAAATATATTTGCTTCCTCATCTTCACAAGTGAATTTTATATAATTAAGTAGTTTTAGTAAGGCATTTACCTCTGCTGGAGTTAATAAAAATATTACTTCTTTCATATATTTCAAGTTCTAATAATGTGTTTTTAAAAAGTTCTCTATGATATAGTACTTGCGGTATTTTGAACAATAATGGATAGACACGAGCTACAAGCTCACTAGTTTACGCTCCAAGTAATCCAAGTTTTTCAATTGCTCATAATCAGGGTATAGTATCTTAAAGTCGTTGTATAATTTGTTTTTAAGTTCTGAAATAGAATATTTTGAAAACCAACAAATTATAAAATTCACAAAACTTAAGTCTATAATTTATCATCAAGATTGTGATAATTTGAGGTTCTTAAGTGTAAATTATTTTTTGAATAAGTTCCTCTACAATAACTCTTATAGAAGAGGACATCCTAAGTTTCATTGTATTAGCTTTTTCTATCAGCTGCAACCGAAGTGTCTTATCTTGATACTGTTGTATCCTTGCTTTTACGACTTCCTCCGAAGGCAAACGAGCTATATCCCATTGTTGAGCCAAGGTATAGGTAATGAGATGCCTTTCCGCCTGATAGCTGTAAAGATGTATCTTATCTACTGCTTTTTCAGTATATAAGCGATCCAACGAAAGGAGCAAACCCGCTACAGCTTTATCATGGGAAGCTTTGTCGGCTAATCGTCCATATCCTTGGAAGTCTATTTCTTCTTGATAGCGCAAGTAAAAGCCCAATTCTGTAAAAAGAGCAGGTGCTGCAATAGCAAAAGCTTCTATCCTAAAACCTTTCTCTTTGAAAGCCAAGGCTGTACGCAACGGGATATCAGCATTACGCATAGTTCCTTCTACTATGATATTGTATCGGTGAGTAATAGCTTCTTGTATAAGTGCTTCTGTAAAAAAGTTAGAGAATAGTTGTGTTTCCGCTGAATAGCTATCAGGGTGTTTTATAAGTTCTTTTGCCTTTGGGTGAAATTCTCTGTAGATATCCCCATTGACAAAGAGAAAGTCTTTATCAGGAAATTGTCGCAAAATAGCCCTTGCTAAACCACTTTTCCCCGAAGCAGGTTGTCCTCCTAAGATAAAGGCAATAGGGCTTTCTTGTGGGCTTAACCCCAACAAAAGATCTGTTTTTTCTCTTTCAAAAATAGCTTCTATACTATAGGCTTCCATTCATTTTCTTTATTAAGGGACTATAATAATGTACTATTTTATCCATTACAGAAAGGCGTGCCATATCATCAGTACCATATAGCATTTTTTCTTCTTTTAGGTACATCTGAATTCTTTGCTCAAGAGCTTCTTTTTCTGAGAAATCAGTCAGGGCTGATTTTTCCTTAATAGCCCTTACTTTTAAGGAACCTACAATCTGTAAGGCGGTATCTAAACTAATGGGTTCTTTCATAATTCTGGTTTTTAACAAATATGGTTTATTCTTCTTTGTCATTAAAAAGCTACACGCTATTTTTTATAATAGGTACAAGCCAAACGCTCACACCAACGAGAGCTTTTATTTTTCTGCAAATATACAAAATTAATACCTAAATAGGCGAATTTCTTCACATACTCCTTGATCAGAGTATTCCGATATTTTTGGGGAATGTATTAAAGCCCTACCACACCGTTGATTCCTTACCAACTTGTAACTGGTGCAAACGTTCCGCTCGTTTCCTACATTCCTAGATCAAGAAATAGATAAATAATTATCTCTCTGGTTGCCCAATTATCGACATTTTGGAGATATTACCCTTATTTTAACGTGAGTTCGACGTAAGCAGAGTTATATTTTCTCCTATAGATTCCATGAATTTTCGCGGATAAATAAGACCTTTGGCCTTATAAAAATCTGCGTGAATCACAACAGCACAATTACACCAACATAGAAAATCTGTGAAATCCGTGAAAATCAGTGGGAGCTTTCGTTATATCGAA
>CAJZFM010000166.1 GCA_915070235.1 uncultured Capnocytophaga sp.
TAACAAACCATATACCCACTCCCGCCAGTACTATAGGAACTACTGAAAGGAATTGTGTATTGGTTTGTTCTATATCTTTGTCAGAGAGCACATACAATACCACATATACCCCTACTAAAATAAGTAGCGGGAAAGCTAAGAGAAACAATATTGATTTGGTATTATTTCTTGTTATTTGTTGTTGTATTCCAAGGTATTGCATTCTTATTAATGACTAAAATATTCTTTCTTCCATGCCAAGCCACATCACAGAAGCCGCCATATCTACGAATTTTAGTTCGTCTTCACGAAGATCAGCCAAGGCTTTTTGACCTTCTGGAGTATTACGTGCTTGGATAAAATCCTCCTTGTTTTCGTACCACAGCTCCCCCATGGCATCAAACTCAAAAGGGAGTGTTTCCCTTTGGGTAGTGGATTTCTCATCAGTAGGAATGAAAGGAAAGGTCTTTGCATAATCTTTGATATGTAACACCTCCTTATACTTTATCACTTTTTGAGAATGGGCTTCCCATAGTTTTATGAATTCTTCTCCTGTGAGAGAAGCCTTCTTACGAACTAACATTATAATCTTAAACATTTTGCTACTTTCTAAACATAAAAACTCAGTATCTTAGGCTTCAAGATAAAGAAGCCTACTAAGCACTTCATATATTGTTCATTTGGGCAAAGGTTTTGTGGAAATCTTCCCTTAATTCAGCTATTTCTTTCCTTAAGTTCGGAACGAAGTTGTGCTATTTCTTCCGTGAGTTCCGAACGTAGTTATGAAATCTTTTTAATCTTTAACAAGGCATTGTATTACTTACGAAAAAGAAATCTCTGGTGCTTTATCTAATTGTTTGCGTTCATCCTTTCCTAAGTCAAAGAATGGCTGAGGGGTCATATGCTTAAAGCCTGCTACGATATTGGTAGGAATGGATTGGATTGCTGTATTGAGTTCCTTGGTGGTGGAGTTGAAATAACGACGTACAGAGGCCAATTTGTTCTCTATATCAGCAATTTCTTCCTGCAAGTGCATAAAATTGGTATTGGCTTTGAGTTCTGGATAGGCCTCTACCTGCACACTGAAAGCACGCATAGCTGAAGAGAGTTCTTTTTCAGCCTCAATTTTATCATTCACAGTAGTGGCACTGAGCGCCTGAGAGCGCGCTTGAGTTACGCGAGTGAGTACCTCTGCCTCGTGGTTCATATAACCCTTTACGGCAGCTACTAACTGTGGAATCAGGTCATGGCGCTGCTTGAGCTGTACATCTATATCAGCAAAAGCATTCTCTCGGTTATTGGCCAAGGCTACCAATTTGTTATTGGCACTGATGTACCAAAGCACTACTACCACTACAAGGGCAATGACAATAATAAGTCCAGTCATGATAAGATGAATTTAAATTTCTCGCAAAAGTAATCAAAAAAAACGAGTATTCCTACTTTTTTAATGCCAATCAATAGTTAAAATGAAGAGACGCTAAACCTTCTAAGACGCAATAAATTGCGTCTCTACCTGGGTGCAAGCCAATTTGTAGAAACGCAATTTATTTCATCTTAACTAATTAAACTTTTGTTTATCAACTCAAGAGCTGATAAGCAGCAAAAGCCGAAAGATACGCAAAGCCTGTCATGAAAACCCATTGCAAAATCGCCCATTTCCAGCTATTGGTTTCCTTGCGTACGATGGCAAAGGTACTGATACACTGCATAGCGGAGGCAAAGAATAGCAAGATAGAGACTCCTGTGGCCAAATTAAAGACAGGGGTACCATCAGAACGCATCTCTTGTTGCAAACGAGCCACCACTGTACGTTGCTCTGCCTCGCCCTCTTCTACATCTACCTCTCCCAAACTATAGATAGTGGCCAAGGTACTTACAAAGGTCTCACGTGCGGCGAAGGAGCCTAATACAGCAATACTGATCTTCCAGTCATAGCCTAAGGGACGGAACACAGGTTCTACAAACTTGCCCATATTTCCCAAAAGGGAGTTTTCGGTACGATAGCTCAAAAGGTAATGTTCCTTCTCGTTCTCATCCCAACCATATTGGCTGGCCAGCTGCTCGGTATGTTCCTCAGCATTGCGGTACTTCTCACTTAGCCCATGGGTCTGTAAGAACCAGATGAGTACCGTCATGAAGAATATAATCTTCCCTGCGCTGAGCACAAAGGCTTTAGACTTATCATATACAGTTAGTAGCACATTTCGTGCCAAAGGTACTTTGTAGGTCGGCATCTCTACAATAAAGTGTGTTTGGAAAGCATTCTTCAGCACCAAGAACTTGCTCAAGAGCCAAGCGGAGAAAATGGCCATAAATACGCCAAACATATAGAGCAAGAAAAGCGCGACTGCCTGATTGTTAAAGAAGAAGTAATTCCCCTCTGGAATCACGAGCTTTATCATAATCAGATAGATAGGCAGTCGTGCAGAACAAGTGATAAAGGGAGTTACCAAAATAGCAATCAGTCGCTCTCGCCAGCTCTCAATAGTACGAGTGGCCATTACCGCAGGTATAGCACAGGCGGCACCTGAGATTAGCGGAATTGTTCCCTTACCATTAAGCCCAAAGGGACGCATAATCCTATCCATAAGGAAAACTACCCTACTCATATAGCCGCTTTCCTCCAATAGGGAGATAAAGAAAAAGAGCAGTGCTATCTGAGGGACAAAGGAAACTACGGCAGTAAGCCCAGGAATCACCCCATCTACCAAGAGGGAGGTGAGCGAGCCTTCGGGCAATACATTGCCGATCCAAGTGCCTACCCAGCCTAAAGTGCTTTCTATCCAACCCTTGGGGTATTCACTTACATAGAAGATTACCTGAAAAATCAGCAGCAATATGGCCATAAAAATCACATAGCCCCATACCTTGTGCAGAAGGATTTTATCTAAAAGAGCACGAGTACCTACCGCTGTTACCTTATAAGTATCCTTGAGTGCATGGTTTATAGCCTGATAACGGAGAATGGTCTCCCGCTGCTGCATTTTCTTGATTTCAGCATCGGTTTTTATATGCTCTTTTTGAATTTCTACCTTGCGCAATGCCCCTATCACCTCAAAGTTTTGAGAGATGACCATCCAGAGTTTGCCTAATTCTTCATTGGGGAATTTCTCCTTGAGCGTTTTGAAATAAGTAGGGTCTATGCGGTTGATATCTATAACCTTCTCCAAGGGGAGTTTCTTGTAATTGATAATCAACTCTTTCAACTCCTCTATCCCCATTTTCTGTCGAGTGCTCACAAGAGCTATGCGTGTATGGAGTGCGGCCTCCAAGGCGGGTATGTCTATGGTGATACCACGAGGCTTCATCCGATCAGCCATATTGATAGCCAAGATCATAGGAATACCAAAGTCTTTTATCTGGGTATAGAGATAGAGGTTTTGCTTAAGGTTCTCCACATCTGCCACCAGCACTACCACATCAGGAAAGTCTATATCATCTTTGTCCAAAAGACAACTAACAGCCACCTTCTCGTCCATAGAATTAGGATTGGTACTATAGGTGCCTGGTAGGTCGTATATTCGGGCATTGATTGTCTGGGAGAGCTTACAGAAACCCACTTTCTTATCCACAGTAACCCCTGGGTAGTTCCCCACATGCTGGTTCATACCCGTTAGCAGGTTGAAGATAGAGGATTTCCCTACATTAGGGTTCCCTATCAGTGCTACTTTTATCTCATGCTTACTCATTGGAATCTGAATTAGAGAGTTCTACCTCAATATATTGTGCCATCTCTCGGCGAATAGCCATATGAGTATCATTAATAATCAAATAGAGCGGGTCTCCCAAAGGGGCTATCTCCACCAGTTCTATACTATTGCCTGGAAGGCAGCCCAGCTCCAATAGTTTTATCGGCAACTGTTCGGTAGCTACATCCTTGATAAGACATTTATCCCCACGCTTAAGGTCATTGACAGTAAGAGTCATTTTTATTTATACTTAATTTAAAGTCGCAAAGGTACTATTTTTTTCCTATATATGAAAAATTTTATTACATTTGTACTCTATAAGAAAAGGACTAAAGCCTATGAAAAATTATCGCTTGCGCTCGGTAGTACTATTGCAGATTGCCTTGCTTGCACTGGTTGGTTTACTTGTTTTTATAACCCAATTTATCAACGATAAGGTCTATATATATGGGTACGAACCTGCTGAAGAGTTCTTAAGGGTAGTACTCTCTCCTTTCTATGCTCTTACCGATAACAGCCAGTATGGCAACTCTTTCTTCCTATTGTTACATTCCCTCTGCTATTTTTTGTTTTTCTCTATGGTAGTGGGAAATATCATAGGGGTTATTTGGTATTATATCAAGAAAAAAACACTCAAACCCTTGCCTTGGATGGAGGATTTTCTACTAGGGGAGGTTATTTTCATAGGTATATTGGTTATCAATTATCTTATCATCTATCTGACGAATCATTTTTCCTTTGAAATAGAAAAAGATACCTCCTTACTTATGTTTATGGCAGCCTTTGTAGGGTATCTTCCCGTTTTTCTTTTAGGCAGATGGCTTTGGCGACGCGGTATTCGGCTATTGGGAGGTGTGGCTTTGGCTATTTGTGGTATTACTCTTGCCTTTATATCAGGTATTAGTATCTATGCCTATCATAAACAGCCGAAAGAGCAGAATTTTGATGACTATTCCTATATCAATAAAGATTACGACCCTGAGCCAAGAGCGACCGACTCTTATGTATATTATGAAGAAGAACCTATAGAAGAGAGTCCTGAAGAAGAGGATGAGCCTTGTATTACCTATCGCATTGAAGAAGAAACCAAAGGGACCTACAATCCGCTTGCTTTTAAGGCAGACCAAGAGGATTATATGGAATGGGATAAGCCTGAGGAGTTTTACAAGTGGGATTCTGATAAATTTGGTCGTGATTTCTTTACAAAATTATTCGATCAGGTGAAATCTGTACTTGGTTTAGAAGAAATCTCTCGTGAGATAGACCGTAGTAAAGAAAGCAAAGATGCCCAAGGAAAAAACCTCTATAATTTCACGACGGAACTCGGCAAAGACTCTTATATGCTCTCCTCCTTTTGGAAACATTTCGGTACTTTTACCCTAGAAAATATGGATCAGAATCAACTGCTCCGTTATAGTGCTAGAGCGCGTTACCTACTTAAGGTGTATTATCTGGATAAGAACAATATCTCTTTATATAAAGACATCTACCGAGTGATGGAACAAACCGAGAAAGAAGAGCCTGCTTCAGGGGGTTATAGTGAGAAATGGATGCTAGAAAACCAACTAAGAGGACTGGTAAGGATATATACTCAGTACAATCTCTCTGAGGAACTCCGTCGGGATCTGAACAATAGCGATATAGATGATACCGAGATACGCTGGGCGTATTCCTTTTGGTCTCGCCGATATA
>CAJZFM010000167.1 GCA_915070235.1 uncultured Capnocytophaga sp.
CCTTCAAGGATAACTATCCCAATACCGAAATCACCCTTACCCATAAGGGACTATTAGCCTTTGAGAGCTATGTGGAGGCGCTAAAGAGTTATTTGGTTATTGATGTGAATAATAGTTAGAAGGCTATTTGTCCATTTGCCAATGAGTTCATTTGTCAATTTACGAATGAACTCATTGGCAATTTGGCAAATTATTCTTACCTTTGCACAACAAAAAGAAGTCAGATGGATATATTTGAAAAAGGAGATTTTAGGACAGTCTCTGTGAAATATAGAACATTGAAGTTTCAGGCGGAAGGGGAGTCGCATAAATCTCAAGGAGAGCCCAATGTATATGATATAGATTTGATTATCAACTCAATTCGTGATGTTATTATTGTAAATTACTTGGGGTATGATTTGCTCAATTGGGACAAGGATGGATTTGATGCTAAAAAGAGTAAGAAAGATCAATTCTTAGAAGTAAAACAATGTTCTATTTCAAGCGAATCTTGGGGTGGGATATGGAATGATACCAATGAAGAAAAAGCACGTGCTTTCTCCGACAAACGACTTTTTACAGTAGTGGGTGTTTGGAAAGGAGCGCATGATCTACAATTTATGGTCTATGGACAGCACCCTCAGTTGGGACAGGACTTGTATAGAATGGTAACCCAAAGGAAAGAGGGAAGTCGTTCTACACAATCTATTTCTATCCAAAAAATGATAAAGGAGTACCAGTTTCAAGTAATTTGTCCTCCTGATAAAGACAAAGAGTTTGTATATACCTTATTGGTTAATTATAGTAGAAGCATAGTAAAAAGCATTAGCAAAGATGACCTTAAAGAATTACAAGATATATAATAAATCCTGTTATGGGCTGGAAGAGTTAGAGAGTGAAAGTATTGATGCTCTTATTACAGACCCTCCTTATGGTATCTCTTATCAAAATCATTATTGGGATAAAGATCTACCTAACAGGCAGATATGGGGGGATACTCTAAGAGTACTCAAAGAGGGAAGTTATGGACTGGTTTTCTCTTCTGTTCGCCTTATGCACCGCTTAATGGTGGATTTAGAGGATAGTGGTTTTCTTATAAAAGATGTTCTTTTCTGGTCATATCTTAATGGAATGCCTAAAAGTAGGGATATTGCTTTGGAAATAGACAAGGAGTTGGGAGTTGAAAGCCAAATCATAGGTAAGTATAATTATGTACAAGGTTATAAAAAGGACGGAGCAGATAATTACTATACCGATAAACCGAAATATAGGAAAGCCCCTTCTTCTGAATTGGGACAAAAGTATAAGGGATCAGGATTAGCCCTAAAACCTGCTTATGAACCGATTATCTTGGTGCAAAAGCCTATTCTTACAGAGAAAAATATAGCTAAAAATGTAATTAAGAATGGGACGGGAGTATTAAATATTGAACAAACACGTATTCCCTATGAGAAAGGAGAGGCGAAAGTAGGACACAATCCACACCCTATAGGTAGAGTTCCCTCAAATATTCTGCGAGTAGATGCCTTTGAAGACGGCTATGATAAGTTTTTCTTAGTGCCTAAAGTAAGACAAAAAGCAGAGGCTTATAATAATCACCCAACTTTAAAGCCTGTAGAACTAATGCAACACTTGGTAAAACTCATTACTTTTGAAGGACAAGTTGTATTAGACCCTTTCTCAGGAAGTGGAAGTACAGGCATTGCTTGTCTGATAAATGATAGAAAATATATAGGTTATGAGTTAGAACCAAATTACTATGATATTTCTGTAAGAAGAATAGAGGAATTAGAGAGGGAATGTATGTATAGTTTGTTTTAATTTTCATGACAAAAATAATACGTAATAATATTTTTTTGTATTTTTGCTTTCTTAAATGATAAAGTATGCTACAACATATTCTTTTAGAAAATACCCAAAAGGCGATAGCTGAGCACTATGGCCAACACATAGAAAATATAGAAATCCAGCTTACTCGTAAGGAGTTTGAGGGGGATTATACCCTTGTGCTCTTTCCTTTGCTAAAGCTCATCAAGGCCAAACCCGAACAGATAGGGGAGGTGTTGGGACGCTATCTTACCAAGCATGTAGCGGAGGTTACCGCCTACAATGTGGTCAAAGGCTTTCTAAACCTGAGTATTGCCGATAGTTACTTCCTTTCTTTCTTCGGTGAAATAGCCGCCCAAGACTGCTATGGTACGACCCCTGTTACAACCGAATCACCTGCGATGATTGTGGAATATTCCTCACCGAATACCAACAAACCCCTACACTTGGGACATATCCGTAACAACCTCTTAGGCTTTGCGATGGCCAAGATCTTGGAGGCTACAGGCAAGCGTGTGTATAAAACACAGATTATCAACGACCGAGGTATCCACATCTGTAAGTCTATGGTGGCTTGGCAACGCTTTGGCAAGGGAGAAACCCCAGAGAGTACAGGTATGAAGGGAGATAAGCTCGTGGGTAAGTATTATGTACTTTTTGATAAGGCCTATAAGGAAGAAATCGCTCAGCTTACATCCGAAGGCAAAAGCAAGGAGGTTGCCGAACGCGAGGCGCCTATCTTCTTAGAGGCACAACAGATGCTCCGCCTATGGGAACAGGGCGATGCGGATACCTTGGCACTTTGGAAGCAGATGAACCAATGGGTGTATGACGGCTTTGAGGTAACTTACCGCAATTTAGGGGTGAGCTTTGATCGCAACTATTACGAGAGTGAAACCTACCTCTTGGGCAAGGATATCGTACAACGAGGGCTGGAGCAAGGCGTATTCTATCGCAAGGAAGATGGCTCCGTATGGATAGACCTTACTGCGGACGGCTTGGACGAAAAGCTCGTACTCCGTTCCGATGGTACTTCGGTGTATATCACCCAAGACTTTGGTACAGCTATCAAGCGTATAGAAGAGGACTTTCCTAAGGTGGAGGGCATGATCTATACGGTGGGCAACGAACAGGATTACCACTTCAAGGTGCTTTTCCTTATCTTACAGAAACTTGGCTTTGCTTGGGCTAAAAACCTCTACCACCTAAGCTATGGTATGGTGGAGCTGCCCAATGGAAAAATGAAGAGTCGTGAGGGTACCGTGGTAGATGCCGATGACCTTATGGAGGAAATGGTACAAGTAGCCGAGGAACTCTCCCAAGAATTAGGCAAACTTGATGGTTATACTCAGCAACAGAAACAACAGCTCTATAGAGTGATAGGCTTAGGCGCCCTTAAGTACTATATCCTCAAGGTGGATCCTAAGAAGAAAATCGCTTTCAACCCACAAGAGTCTATTGACTTCCAAGGAAATACAGGGCCTTTTATCCAATATACCTATGCTCGTATTCAGTCTATATTGCGCAAAGCAGGCGAGTTGCCAGCCCTACCTACCACAGGAGAATTGCACGCCAAGGAAAAAGAGCTTATCAAGCAACTGTCTCTTTTTGCCAGTGTAGTACAACAGGCAGCAGATACTTATAGCCCAGCCCTTATTGCCAATTATGTATATGAATTGGTTAAGGAATTCAACTCTTTCTACCAGAATGTGTCCATACTTGGAGAAGAAGACCCTATAAAGCGTGCCCTAAGAATCCACCTCTCCCGCAAGGTAGGAGAAGTCATCGCCACTGGTTTTGACCTTTTGGGAATAGAAGTACCTGAAAGAATGTAATGATTTAATTGTTAAGAGGTTAATGCAAAAAAAATAAGCTATATCCCCAAGGGGATATAGCTTATTCAATTATGAAAAAATAAAACTATGAATGCTTAGAAACGGAAACCTAAGCGAACACCAGCGTTAGGTTCTACAGCCCAGAATCTTTCATTAACAGGTTTGCTGAAGTTGCGACCAAGATTTGCATAAGGAGCCACTACGAACTTGCTGTTGAACACCCAAGTGTATCCAACACCTACCCCAATGATGAAGGCAGCCATATTAGTCTCCTTTTCATACTTTGTGTTATCCTTTGTTTCTTCTTCAGTGTATTTTCCAAAGCGGGTTTTTAGGAAAGGATTAACGTAAAAACCTACTGCATCAGAAGAGTCAAAGTAATAGTTATATCCTACTTTGAAGCTGGTAGCGGAGAATTTACCACCTTTCTTAGGCCAATAGGAAAATCTATCTAAGAACATAAGTTCTGCATCTACTGACTGGTTGTCATCTAAGTAATACTCGTATCCTAACTCTATGGAAGGACGTACTATTACATTGAGAATGTTGAGTTTAACCTCATTCTTGTAAGTCTGTGCAAAAGCGCCAAAAGATACCAAGGCTATTGCTATACTTAAGATCATTTTTTTCATATCGTAATCTTTTTATATTATGGGGGCAAAAGTACTAATTTTTTAATTAATAAGCAAAATTATAAGCGGAAAATCCAACCTACTGAAATCATAGTCTCAAAAAAGAAGAAATCATGATGGGCTCTATCGCTTTTGCTCATAGTGGTACGCACATCGTACATATTGAGGTAACCTCCACGGAGTTCGCCCACGATCATAAAATGCTTAAGTAGGAACATATGTAAGCCTGCCTTAGCGTGCATACCTACACCCGCTACATGGAACTCATCATAACGTTCGCGATTGAGAATCTTAGTGTTTGTTCTGGGATATACCACCCCGAACCCAGCTCCTTCGGTAAGGTTCACTTGGAATATATCAGTGTTGCGGATTCCAAATAGGGAAGAAATATCATCTACACGGGCACCTTCTACCAGTACATAGTTGAGTCCATCGGTATGCTCAAAGGTAAGGAAATCTTCAGTAAGTTTCTTACTCTCATTATGATAGACCTTGTCATGGGAGGTGCCTGCACTTACATAACCCTCTATGGGAACAGTTTGGTCTTGTACCATCACATATTTCATATGATCTACTCCAGCCGAGAGCGTCCATTTGTCTGCTAAATAGTATCCCAAGCGGAAGTTGGTCTGAGGGATAGTCATTCTAAGCGGGTTGATATAGTCAATATGCCAACCTTTGGGCTTATCCACCGCCTCCACATCGGAGAGGGTGAAGTTGTAATCATTGCCTCGGAAGGTAATATCGGAGTTGGTATAATACCCGCGGTTTCCTCCCCAGAAGACGAAGATTTTCCCTTTGTTATGTTGGGTATAGTCCTGAGCATAAGAGGCTATCCCACAGAAAAGGGCTACAAAAAGCAATACTTTTTTCATTGTGTAAAAGTTTATAAAATCGGAGTGCAAAATTACTATTTTTTACAACAATGCAAAATATAAAACAAAAAAAAGTGTAACGCCAATTCCACCCCCAAGTGAAATTTTTTAGCTTGCCTTTTGGTAGAACAAATCTTTAGGTTTTTTAAAGTT
>CAJZFM010000168.1 GCA_915070235.1 uncultured Capnocytophaga sp.
CGCATCTGATTACGGCTCAGAAGGTTACAGGTTTGAATCCTGTCGAGGTCACAAAAATAACGCCCTGAGAGTCAGGGCGTTATTTTTTTGGTTTTGTGGTATTCTTTATTATTGGATAGGCTTTATCCCTAACTCTCTTGCGGCTCTGATGCCTATAAATTTTTGTTCCTGATCATTCTTGTCTCCAAAAACCCTCTCAATATTTCCTGATCCTATTAAGGTTGTCTCTACATACTGTATATCACCTGAGGTGGGTTGTGTCTTTCCTGTTCTACTATAAGCCAAATACATGTGTCCTGGAATCGCTACTAAGAAACAGCGAATACCTATTTTCTCCAAAATACTGGCCATAAGCACACTTCCATCTACACAGTTAGCATTTTTTAGTGCCAGTGTTTCGTTGATAAAGCGTACATTTTGGCTATATACTTTGGTAGCTGCATTGCTTGTATCAGTAATATTGCTATAATTCATGCCTTTTCGCATCAGATGTGCTACAATAGCTGCTACTTGTAGATCTGCATAATCAGCTCCTCCCTGGTAGCCCATCCAGCCACTTAGTTTTAGGTTAGGTTTATCCTTATACACTTCATTATGTTCGTTGTGTACTTCACTTAGAAAAGCATCTATAAGCTTACTATCTTCATTTACATAAGAAGCAAAGAAAGCACGAAAATCCATCACTTGGTTTCCATATTTCAAAGCGAAAACACATTCGCTCACGCTTCGGTAAGGTACCTCCACATCTGTATTGGTGACCAACTTGCCTTCGCGGTCAAGCAGCTGAAAGCTAAAATGTGTGATACCAGGGTTTTGAAATTTTATAAAGTCATCATACTTCCACAATAGGTTCACTGAAACCTTATTCATTCCTTTACGAATATCCTTTTCAATAAGGGTCTCATGAATGAACTTATCGTTGGTTACCCTTATTTTCCCTTTAAAATCCGTTTCACTATTTATGGAAAGGTCAAAATAGGTAAGCGTATTCTTATCAACTGTTTTTATCTGAGCCATACTATAAACAGCCGAGGGGTAAAGGCTCCCGTCAAGCACAGGGTCAAGCTGAGCGGTCATTGTAGCACTAAGGTCTGATTTGGCAAGCTCATCTTCACCTTTGGTACAACCTACCAGCGAAAGAGTGGTTGCTACTAATAATAAAACAATCTTTCTCATCTTAAAAGTATTTACTAATTATTGTGGCAAAAATACATTTTTTTCTCAACCTCTCAATAAATAATATATTTTTTTAACACATAAATTAATCCTAACAAAAAGCATTTTTTATTTGGTCATTCCAAAATAAATTCGTACTTTTGCAAAATCTTTGAGCTACGCAAGGGAAAGATGATTTTCAATAAAATATGTATCACTAAAACTATGTGATTTGCAGCTCCTTAGCCCTTGACCTATTACATAGCTAATCCTTATTTATCAGCAATGGCTGAAATTACTAAAGAACAACAAGAACAGTTGGACAACTTCAACTGGACTAAGTACGAACAAGGTATTGACCAAGTAGATCAAAACAAATTAGACGAATTCGAACGCCTTGTTAAAGAAAACTTCGTGGATACCCAAGCCGACGAGCTTGTGATCGGTACTGTAACTCACCTTACTGACCGTGAAGCGATCATTGACATCAACGCTAAGAGCGAAGGGGTAATCTCCCTCAATGAGTTTCGCTACAACCCTAACCTAAAGGTAGGTGACAAGGTAGAGGTATTGGTTGATATTCGTGAAGACAAAACTGGACAACTCGTCCTCTCTCACAAGAAAGCACGTACTATCAAAGCATGGGACAGAGTCAATGCTGCCTTTGAAAGTGGTGAAATCGTAAATGGTTTCGTAAAATGCAGAACCAAAGGAGGTATGATTGTAGATGTATTCGGTATTGAGGCTTTCTTACCTGGTTCTCAGATAGATGTAAAACCTATCCGCGACTACGACCAATTTGTCAATAAGACTATGGAATTCAAGGTGGTGAAAATCAACCATGAGTTCAAGAACGTAGTAGTATCTCACAAAGCGCTTATTGAAGCGGATATTGAAGAGCAAAAACGAGAAATCATCGGACAGCTCGAAAAAGGACAAGTACTCGAAGGGGTTGTGAAGAATATCACTTCTTACGGAGTATTCGTTGACCTTGGCGGTGTAGACGGACTTATCCATATCACTGACCTTTCTTGGTCTCGTATCAACCACCCTACCGAAGTATTGGAGCTTGACCAAAAGATCAATGTGGTTATCCTTGACTTTGATGACAACAAGTCTCGTATCCAATTAGGATTGAAACAACTTCAAAAACACCCATGGGAAGCCCTTTCTGATGACCTTAAAGTAGGTGATAAAGTAAAAGGTAAAGTAGTGGTAATCGCTGACTACGGTGCTTTCGTAGAAGTAGCCGATGGTGTAGAAGGTCTTATCCATGTTTCCGAAATGTCTTGGAGCACACACTTGCGTTCTGCTCAGGACTTCGTAAATATAGGTGATGAAGTAGAAGCGGTAATCCTTACTTTGGACAGAGACGAAAGAAAAATGTCCTTGGGTATCAAGCAACTTACTACTGACCCTTGGACTGACATTACTGCTAAATATCCTGTAGGGTCTAAGCATACTGGTACCGTACGTAACTTTACCAACTTCGGTGTATTCGTAGAATTGGAAGAAGGTATTGACGGATTGGTATATATCTCTGATCTTTCTTGGACTAAGAAAATCAAACATCCATCTGAATTCTGCTCTGTAGGAGATAAAATGGACGTAGTAGTTCTCGAACTTGATGTAAATACCCGTAAGCTCGCCCTTGGCCACAAGCAATTGGAACCTAATCCTTGGGACAAATACGAAAACGAGTTTGCTGTAGGTACTATCCACCAAGGTACTATCTCCAAAATCACTGACAAGGGAGCTACTGTTCCTTTCAATGAGGATATTCTTGCTTTCGTTCCTTCTCGCCACTTAGAGACTGAATCTGGCAAGAAATTAGGCAAGGGAGATACTGCTGATTTCAAAATTATTGAGTTCAGCAAAGAATTCAAGCGCGTCGTAGCTTCTCATACAGCTATCTTCAAGGAAGAAGAAGAAAAGAATGTAAAAGAGGCCGCTGCACAGCCTGCACAACAAGTAGAGAAATCTACTTTAGGGGACTTGGACGTACTCCAAGAACTCAAAGACAAGATGGAAAAAGAACAATAGTGGTTTAGTTTTTTTCATAATTTTTGTTTTAGGGTACTACTTTGTTCTAAAGTAGTACCTTTTTTTACTTTTTTAATCCCTTTTTTTATGAAGTCTGTTCGCATCAACGAATATTTAGTGTTTTTATATCGCATTTTCCTCATTTATTTCTTCTATGCGATAGCTCGCGGCTTGTTTATCTATTTCAATCACGATGTCATGAGTGATTATCGTGGCTTTGACCTATTTTATTATGGCTTAGCTTTTGATAATTGCTCTATTATGTATGTGAATTTGCTCTTTATACTACTGAGTTTGCTCCCGCTGTGGTACAATAAGCACCCTAAGTTTCAAAAAGTAGTCTTCTGGGTATATTTTATTCCCAATATCATTGCTTATGCCACCAATTTTATTGATATGGCATACTATCCCTTTAGCAAATCACGACTTACCACCGCCTCATTTGCTGTGATAGAACACGAAAAGAATATAGCTAAGCTGATTGTTCCTTTCTTAGGCGATTATTGGTACTTATTCCTTTGGTTTTTCTTCCTAATAGGCCTTTGGATCTTCTTGTATAAGCGTGTAAAGGTGCAGCCTGCACCTATTACAAGCAAGAAAATCTACTACAGCAGCTCCGTCCTCTGCTTCTTAGGCTTTGGCACCCTTATCATGATGGCTATTCGCGGAGGAGGATTTACCTCTGATACACGCCCTATCAATATGCTCGATGCCAGCCGACATGTAAATATCTCTGCCCAAGCCGATGCCATTCTCAACACGCCTTTCTGCCTTATCCGCAGCTTAGGAAAGAACAAGGGATTTAAGGAATACCACTTTGTAACCGAGGATTATATCAACCAAGCCCTCAAGCCTATCAAGCAATACACTCGTGAGGTAAAGCAAAAGCCCAATATAGTGCTCTTTATCTTAGAGAGTTTCGGTAAGGAGTATTGGGGTTGTATGAATACCAAAGGGGACATTCCCAATTTCAAGTCCTACACTCCTTTCTTGGATTCGCTCTCCCAGCATTCCTTTGTCTTGGACAATGCCTATTGTACAGGGCGCCAGTCTATTCATGGCATGTCCTCCATGCTCGCTGGGATTCCTTCCTTTCAGGTGGCTTATACCTCTTCCCCTTATGTGAAACAGCCTACTCAGTCTTTGGTTTCCATTGCCAAGGAGATGGGCTATGATACCTCTTTCTTCCACTCGGCTCCCAATGGCTCTATGGGATTCTTAGGTTTTTCCAATATCTTGGCCTTTGACCACTATTATGGAAAGACAGAGTATAACAACGATGCTGATGACGACGGCCGCTGGGGTATCTGGGACGAACCTTTCTTTCAGTATATGTGTCGTACTTTATCGGAGAAAAAACAGCCTTTCTTTGGCAATATCTTTACGCTCTCCTCTCATCATCCCTTCCAGATTCCCAAGCAATACGAAGGGAAATTTGACAAAGGTACCTTGGAGATTCACCAGTGTATCGGCTATACGGATTATTCGCTCAAGCAGTTTTTTACCTGTGCCAAGAAGCAACCTTGGTTTGAGAATACAATCTTTGTTTTTGTCAATGACCACCCCAATCAGACCTATTACGAGCGTTACAAACAAGCCATTACCAATATGGGAGCTGCCATTATGTTCTATAGTCCTAACCCTGATTTGGTACCTACCAAGCGTTATAGCGAAATTAGCCAGCAGATAGATATCTACCCTTCTTTGGTGGATCTGATGGGCTATCAAAAGCCTTTCCGCTCATGGGGTCGTAGTGTCTTTGCCGACAAGCCCGATGAGACCCCCCGTGCCTTTATCTCCAACGCCCTGATGTACCAAATGAAGCAAGGCAACTACATCTATATCCTTGACGAAAATGGTCAAGTCAATGGTATTTATAAGAAAGAAGACGAGGCGCTTAAGCACAACCTATGGGGCAAAGAGGACAATGCCGAAATACAAAAGGGCATAAAAGACCTCCAAGCCTTCGTACAAGACTATATGGATAGGGTGATACATCACAAATTAGACCCTAACAAAAACTGATAATCAACTCTTTAGAAAATAAAAAGTATTTATTTGTTCTTATCTAATTATTTTT
>CAJZFM010000169.1 GCA_915070235.1 uncultured Capnocytophaga sp.
CTACGAACTCTCTATCAGCCAATAAGCAATCGATACAATCTTCTCCAAACTAACTGATAAACTTCTCTATTAACGCTATACGTTCTTCCGTATGAGAGTTGCCTCGTTTGTCTAACATTTTGAAAAGCAGTGGTATAGCTACATTCTTATAGCTAATACCTATCATCAATATATTGATATTCACCTCTCCAAACTTCCAATTTGTCCTATCCATAATCAGGGTAAGGTTCTCTTTTTCAGGCAATAACTTGAATATCAACTTAGAGACCAATTCCATTGTAAAATTAGCAGCCTTCATAAAATTGCGTATCCTTTTGACATTGCTATCCTTACAAGTCTTATTGTCAAAGGCTGTTGCCAATGTCGTATAGGTAACTTTTCTTGTTTTACAAAGTGCTAATACAAAGAGCGTTACAAATTTTAAACGAGCTAAATTCAGTTATTTCCTCAAATAATTCCTTAAACCTTGATAATAATTCTGTATCTTTGCCCTCTGTACTGGTATTTCTGTCCATTTGCATATTTTTTTTCCTAACTGCAAAATTAAGGAATACCAGTCTTATTTACAAGTGTTTACAAGAATTTGTCCTGTACTAAGCAAATTTTAGAAAAGTATTTAATTTGTTATTTGTCATTTGTTTTTATTTTTGTACATTTGCGACATAGAACAATCAACTCCTATGGAAATACTTTTTGAAGATAATGCTTTAGAAGAATTATATAAGGAAGGCAAAACTAAAGACAAGAAATACAAAACTCTTCAGAAAGATATTATCAAGCGTTTTGTAAAGACTGTTGATATACTGAGTGCTGTTGACAAAATAGAAACCTTGTTCTTATTCAATAGTTTGCATTACGAAAAATTAATAGGAGATAAAAAAGGATTAGAATCCGTTAGGGTAAATGACAAATATCGTCTTGAATTTTTTACTTCCATAGAAACAATAGGAGAAGAAGATCCTCCAGAAACTATCACTATTTGTTCTATAGTTACTCTTAGTAATCATTATTCTTAAAATTTACATCATGGCCAGAAAGAAATTAACTCCTTTTATAGCTACTACACCAGGAGAAGTCCTCAAGGACGAACTTGTAGAAAGAGGTCTTACAGTCACTGAATTATCCTCTTTCATGGGAATTGCACCCTCTTATATAGATGATATCATCAATGCAAAAAACTCCATTGATGCTTCCATAGCACTTTCTTTGGAGAAAGCATTAGAGATTCCTGCTATTTTTTGGCTAAACCTACAATCACAATACGATTTAGACAGCCAAAATATCAAACAAAAGCAGTCAGCGGAAGAACAGAACTTAGTTCTTTGTTAATAATTTATGGAAATCACCTCTTTAAATCAGTTAGACCTCGTCAATGGGATTTACTCCTATGCCGATTACTTAGTCTGGAAGATAAAGGAGCGTGTGGAGCTGCTCAAGGGAAAGATTCTTGAGATGTCCGCCCCCTCTCCTATTCATCAAGAGATTTCAGGTAACCTGCAAGGGGCTTTGTTTGTCTTCCTAAAAAATAGTAGGTGCAAGCTATATACAGCTCCTTTTGATGTCCGCTTTCCACAAAAGGGAGAAAGCCAAGTATATACTGTAGTACAACCTGACTTATGTGTGGTCTGTGATCTGGAGAAAATAGATAGCAAAGGCTGTGTGGGGGCACCCGACTTGGTAATTGAAATCCTTTCCCCTGGGAATTCTAAAAAAGAGATGAAAAGCAAGTTTGCCCTCTATCAAGAAGAAGGGGTTCGGGAATATTGGATAGTTGATCCTGAAAGAGAGCTTGTTTTTGTCTATGTAGCTGAGAACAAAAAGTTTAAACCAACTATCCCCATTGCAGATGACTATGTGTGCTCCACCATTTTCCCTGACTTTAAGATACATACCTCTGACCTTTTTCATATAAAAAATTAATCATTAATCATTATTTTATGACTTTATCCGATGCTAAAGAATACGTTCTCTACGAAGTGCGTAGAGAAAAGCGTATCACCCTAAGAAACCTTATTATCGTAGTGGTACTGATCCTTATAGGAATCATTTTGGCAGTGAAGTACCTGCTACCTTTTCTAAGCCAACAGACTACCAATGTCCCTACCTATGTGAAATTCGTGCTGCCCTTGGCCTTGCTACTTACTGCCGCTTATCCCCTTATACGGGTGTGGAAAATCCTTAAGCGCGGCGAGCAAGTGGAAGAGGCTTTCTCCCTAATCGGCCAAGGAGAAGAATGCCGCATCGTAAGTGAGACAGATGATTACCTCACAGTTATTCCCTTTGGCAAACGCTCTCGTATCCAAATGGACCCTATCTCTTACTTAGGGGTTTCCATTAAGAACAAAAACTACACAATCCCTATCCACTATCGCGCAGGCTCAGCCGAGATCAAGCGTGTCCTTACTGGAGCCGATGAGGGGGGTTACAAGGAAGTGATGTACGAACTCTATAACAAACCGCAGTCCAATACCTTATTTGACAAGGCAGCAGTGAAAAGCCAAGCCGAAAGAGCTCCCATCACCCTAAAGCCCGTAGAAGAGTTCCGCTCCTTTGCTGAAAAAGAATTAGCCCCTACCCTTGCCTCTATGGAAAAAGGGCGTAGTGCAAGCCATGGAATGTTCAAGACCTCTACTATAGTCGCTGTGGCTTTTGTGGTGATAATGATGATCTTGACCTTTACAGGTGTGCTGAATTTCTCCTCTCAAACAAGTGTGCTGTACTTTATCATAGGTTTTGTAGTCTTTGGTTTCCTTTTGAGCTTTGTCTCTATGCAACAGGCTAAGAAAAAAATGGCTGGCACAGAGGATTACACTCAGCTTAAGTCCAAGATTTTCAGTCGTGTGGTGCATTACATCAGCCCTGATTTTCAGTATATAGAAAAGGGACATATAGGCCTTGGTGACCTTCTCTCTTCTTTCCTTTTCCGCCAAGAGCGCTATGACCTTACAGGGGGCGACCAGATTGTAGGTCACTACAATGGGATACCTTTCCAGTCTTGTAATTTAGCGCTGACCTATCGCCCAACGGTTCGCAAGGAGAACGAGTCCGACCGAGTAGCTTTCTATGGAAATTACTTTGTGGCACGTTCGCCCAAGACCTTTGAGCACCCTATCGTGATACACCCTGTCAAGAGCTTTTTCGGTACGCTCAAGGACAATGATATAGCCGCTTACCTCAACACAGGGGGCGAGCGTATTCGCTTGGAAGACCCTGAGTTCCAAAAGATGTTTGAGGTATATTGCGATGACCAGATTACTGCCCGCTATGTGCTTACCCCTGCCTTTATGGAGCGCCTCAAAAAGCTCAATGAGCGCTACAAAGGCCAAGTATATATCGCTATCAATACCGACAACATCGTTATTGCTACCAACCGTGGCAATGTGCTCAATGCGGTAGATAGCCCCATGGGTGCCCTCTTCCAAAAAATAGACCTCAACTTAGTTACCCAAGTCTATGAGGAACTGGTAGAACAATTACAAATGATTGAAACACTTAATTTGAGCTAGAATTATAAAGAATATAGAGTTAGCTTTTATCAAAAGCATCTATTCCTTTTCTATATTTAGCCTTAACCATTTTTATTTTTAAAATGATAACATACATTTCAATAGGTATAGGAGCAATCCTACTCTTGTACATAATAAGTGCTTTTAACAGACTCTCTAAACGCAGAAACCAGATACAAAATGCTATTTCTTCGCTAGATTCTCTTTTTATTCAACGAGCAGAACTTATTCCCAACCTTATTGCTACTACTAAGGAATATATGAACTATGAGCAAGAAACCCTTGCACAAATCACAGGATTACGTACTCCAGAGGTAACTAAGGAGCAAAACCCTTACCTACAATCAGAAGAAGGTAATAAGATGCTAATGAATATAATGGCACGTGCCGAAGAATACCCTGAACTGAAAGCAAGTAACCAGTTTATACAGCTTCAGCGGGCATTTACTGAGTGTGAGGAACAACTCGCTGCTGGAAGACGTTACTTAAGCGCTTCTATTACAGATTATAATGATGCTCTGGTTACTTTCCCTTCCAATATCATTGCAGGAATTTTTGGATTTAGCAAGTACCAATGGCAATACGCCACAGCCCAACAGCGTACTGCTATTGATGCAAAGGAATTATTCAAGAAATAAGCCTATTCGAATGAGGAGAGGCTCCTCATTCTTGTCCCTACTATACGGTCATACTGAAGATGCGTGTGGTAGGGACATTGCGTTGTAAGTGTAGGTCAAAAGCCATACAGATATTCCTTACAAAAGGCTTGCCTGCATCTGTAACCTCTATAGCTGTGTTGGAAATACAAATCAGTCCGTCCTTTTCCATTTCAAGAAGACGAGCTTTCACTTCTTCTACCTCTGGAAACTGTAAAGCAGGAGCTTCCCAAGAGGTGTAAAACTGACACATCAGATTTAGGATATGCCTACGAAGAATAAGATCTTCTTGGGTGAGGATATGGCCTCGATATACAGGAATTTTATCCTGAGCCAATACCTGTTCGTATTCCTTAACCGTTTTCACATTCTGGGCAAATCCGTACCAGCTATCACTAATTGCTGAGATCCCAAGCCCTATCATTAGTTGCGTTTTAGAGGCTGTATAGCCCATAAAATTACGATGAAGGGTTTTATTCTCGAAAGAAGTATACATATCATCGGAAGGAAGTGCAAAGTGATCCATTCCTATTTCTATGTAACCATTTGCTAGCAGTTGTTGCTTGCCTATTTCATAGAGATACCTCTTTTGGTCTGCTGTAGGAAGGTCATTTTCATCAAAACCTCTCTGTCCTGTTCCTTTCACCCAAGGCACATGTGCATAGCTATAGAAAGAAATTCGGTCAGGACGTAGGCGATTGGTACATTCGATAGTATAAAGAACATCTTCTTCTTTCTGGAAAGGCAACCCAAAAATAAGGTCATGACTGACAGAACGGTAGCCTAATTCTCGTGCCTGAAGGGTTACTCGCTCCACATTCTCAAAAGGTTGTATCCTATGAATAGCCTTCTGCACAATAGGAGAATAGTCTTGCACACCATAGCTTACTCGTGTAAAACCTAAGCGGTGGAGCGTTTGCAGATGTTCCCAAGTGGTATTATTAGGATGTCCTTCAAAGCTAAACTGAAAATCAGGAGCCTTAGTAGCATTTTCAAAAATACTATTGATGAGGTATTCCAGATTTTCAGGAGAGAAGAAAGTAGGGGTTCCTCCTCCTAAGTGAATTTCCTTAATAATAGGCTTCT